>JBIKYI010000409.1:0-3610 GCA_044355355.1 Limnothrix sp.
ACTCGCTGTAGTGTATACCTGGAAATTTTGAGTGACATCCACACTACTTTTAGCGTGTTATACAGATTTCTTTTGGGCGAAAATCTTTTACAATAGCGGAATTTGAGTCCAAATCCTGCCGAGAGCGACCACAAGCCCATGACCCAATCTTTCATTGATCGAATGCCAACTAATCCCATCTTTAACCCCGATGGGAATGATGCGATCGCCAACCGTTCTGTATGGTTTGGCGAAACGACGAATTTAATGCAACTCAATGATGTGCGTTATCCATGGGCGATCGGTCTCTATCAACAGATGCGTGAGAACTTCTGGATCCCGCAGAAGCTTGATTTGACCCAGGACGTAACCGACTACTGGAATCTGACCCCAGAGGAGCGTCGTGCCTTCGATGGAATTCTAAGTTATTTAACTTTCCTGGATTCGGTGCAAACCTGTAACTTGCCCCACATTAAAAGCTCGATTACTGCACCGGAGGTAGGGCTATGCATTGCCGAGCAAATCTCCCAGGAGGGGATGCACAATCAGTCCTATCAGTACATTATCGAGACGATTATTCCGGGTGATCGCCGGAGCCATGTTTATGACTTTTGGCGCACAGATAAAGTCTTGCGGGATCGCTGCGAATACATTGCCAGCTTTTACCAGAACTACATTGATCACCCCACGCCAGAGAACTACTTTGTCGCGATTCTTGCCGATTATCTCCTGGAAGGACTCTATTTCTATAACGGGTTTATCTTCTTCTATAACCTCGCCTCCCGGATGTTGATGCCCGGTTCCGCCGATATTTTCAAGATGATTAACCGCGATGAACTCAGCCATGTGCGCTTGTTCCAGAAACTCATTCCCGAAGCAATGGCAACCTTTAACCATTCCGAAGATCAGATCTATGAAATGTTTGACCGTGCCGTGCAGTACGAATGCAAATGGACAAACCACATCGTCGGCAATGACATTCTTGGCATCACAGAACATAGCACTGAGATTTACACTAAATACCTAGCCAATTCTCGACTGAAGGCGATCAGCTTGAAACCCCTTTACGAAGGCGATCAATACAAAAAGAGTCCCTACCGTCACCTAGAAAAATTCTCTGACACCAAAGGCAGCGGCAATACCAAGGCGAACTTCTTCGAGGCTGGCGTGACGAGTTACACCATGTCGTCTGGTGTTACGGGCTGGGATGAAATTTAGATCCATGATTTAAAGCAATAACTGAATCCTAGATCAAGTAATTAACTCAACAACAGGAAGCTGATAAAAAAGCGTTTGATTTGTTTTTTTTGCTGGGACTTGCTTCTTGGCGTTAATGGTATAGAATTGGCGTTACGCTGAACTTCTGTGTGAGGAGGAAAGGACAATTCCTGAACCACTTAATTTGACTGTAAGTCTGAGAGGAACTTACGAGGTTGTTGACAATTCATATCAGATTTTTCGTTTGACGGGTCTGCTAGATGCGTTTTCTGAGCCTGTGTTTACGACAGCGATTAAACAACGTATCGATGCGACTCCCAGTACGATTATCCTCTCCCTTGCCCAAATTGATTTTGTGGATAGCTCTGGCATCGGTGCTTTAGTGCAGCTTGTCAAGTACACACAAAATGCGGGTGGCTCCATGCAGGTTGTGACAAATCCTCGGGTTACACAAACTGTTAAGCTTGTTCGCCTAGAAAAATTCCTCGCCCTGCGGAATTCTATTGACGAGGCGATCGCCAACATTGGGAAATAAAAGCCAAGCAATCTACCACGATTTTTGATCCCCCAATCAATTTCAGATGAACATCTCAAACAGTTGTCCCCCACTGCCTTAGCGTATGTGGGGGATGCTGTGTATGAACTATATATACGTTGCCATTACCTCACGCCTCCCAACAGAATCGCAACTCACCATCAACGTGTTGTCGCGAAGGTAAAGGCGGAAACCCAGTCTGGCTATCTGGAGTTGTGGGAGTCTCGACTCACGGAGGCGGAAACAGCGATTGTCCGGCGGGCGCGGAATACGGCATCGGGTAAGCCCAAGCGTTTGAGTTTGGATATTTATCGACGGGCTACTGGGTTTGAAGCCTTAATTGGCTATCTATATTTAACGAATCAAGTCAGACTCCAAGAATTATTGAACTCTTTACCTTTGAATGAGCCAGACCTGCTATAGTTTTAAGTCTTTCTTTTCAGATACTTTCGGAATTTCTGCCGGGCAAATACTGCGTTTGGAATTGGAATCTCGATCTTTGCTCTGCAATAACATTAACGACTCGCAAATTTTTTTCGTAACACAACCCTGAAAATCTAATGAATAAGCCCCAACGCCCTCAGTCTGGCAACAAGTACGGCAAGTCTTCTTTTAATGGCGATCGCAAACCGAGCAAAAAATACGGCAAATCCTCTGATCGAGATCAACCCAGAGGCGACAGATTTTCCCGTGATGACAAGCCTTCCTATCGGGGTGGTGGTGGTGATCGCCCTGCGCGGCGGGATGATAGATTTTCTCGCGATGATAAACCTTCCTATCGTGGTGGCGGTGGTGGTAGCGATCGCCCTGCGCGCCGGGATGACAGATTTTCCCGTGACGATAAACCTTCCTATCGTGGTGGTGGCGATGATCGTTTTGCGCGTCGAGATGACAGATTTTCCCGTGATGACAAGCCTTCCTATCGTGGTGGCGATCGCCCCTATTCCCAAGACAGACCTAGCTCCAATTACAAACCCTATGACAAATTTCGTGACGAAGAACCCAGCACCGCAAACCGCGATCTGGAGCTAGACATTGATCTAGATCTTGACCCAGAAAATGCCGCAGCACTCGGCACAGAACCCAACGAAGAAAACAACGACATTATCTATGGTCGCCATGCCGTATTTTCCGTGCTGGAAAGTGGTCGTCCCCTCAATCGCATCTGGATTACCAGCAAATTACGCCACACTCCCCGTTTTCATACCCTGTTGACCCAGGCGAAATCTCAGGGTTCCGTCATCGATGAAGTGAATATGATGCGTCTGGATTACCTGACAGGTCGAGGGGTTCACCAAGGTATTGCGGCTCAAGTTGCCCCCCATGAATATGCCGATCTCAGTGAAATGATCGAGCAGGCTAAGAAAACAGCCGAATCCCCAGTGATAGTAATTGCTGATGGGATTAATGATCCCCATAATCTCGGAGCCATCATCCGTACGGCAGAGGCGATCGGTGCCCATGGCATTGTGATCCCCCAACGTCGTGCGGTGGGGATCACTTCCACTGTGGTTAAAGTAGCCGCTGGTGCGCTAACCCATTTCCCCGTTGCTAGGGTGATTAATCTCAGTCGGGCGATCGCCGAACTCAAGGAAGCAGGATTCTGGATCTATGGGATGGCGGCTGGAACTAGTAAAGCTTTACACAATACAAAGTTTGAAGGTGCGATAGGATTAGTTATCGGCTCTGAAGGACAGGGGTTGAGTCTCCTCACTCAGAAATGTTGCGATGAACTGGTAGCTATTTCGATGTCGGGCAAAACACCTAGTTTAAATGCCTCCGTCGCGGCGGCGATCGCCTTGTATGAGGTCAACCGTCAAAAGCTGACACGTCAGATTCAAATTAATCTCGCGGATACACCTTTAGAAGGTTCCCAAA
>JBIKYI010000410.1:0-3582 GCA_044355355.1 Limnothrix sp.
CCCCCCATCGGCAGTCGATTAATATATGCCGCGAGAATTTCCCTGTGGGTCATCCCCGCCATCAAACGCCAGGATAGCCAAATTTCCTGGAATTTCGCGGGAATGGTACGGGGATTTTGGTCGAGCATCCGCGCCAGTTGCATCGTGATGGTGGAAGCGCCGCTAACCACCCGTCGATGTTTCGCCACTTGTACCACTGCCCTGGCGATCGCCTGGAGATCTAGCGCCCCATGGCGATAAAAATTTTTGTCCTCCGCCGCAAGGATTGCCTGTTGAAAATAGGGAGAAACATCGGCTAAATCAATGACTGAGGTTTCCTCCTGGTTCTCACTCAGCACCGTACCGAGACGTAATCCATGGCGATCATAGAAGGTAAACGCTTGGTCAGTTTGGGCAATATCGGCAGCTTTGACGGGAATTAGATAGGGAATTAGCCGAATCGACAGGGCGATCGCCCCAATCATCACAACAATTTTGAGGGGAAACGGGGATTTTTGCCAAAACTGAAGGCTGAGAGTAGGCAGATTCCGCATCAAATACCTAGGCAATTCATGCAAGTTTGCCCTCTACTTGTAGCGTTTTTCACCAGGCGATCGCCCCACAAATTAGCAAATCCCCAAATAACTTTAAAATTTTGCAATCAAATTCTGCCATCAAAATGATGTCTGATATCTGATGTCTGAAATCTATTGCGATGGGCAATGCCACCCTACGAATCAACATTAAGCCTTGTCCAGAGGGCGATCCCACCACCCCGTCCCCGCGCAGCAATCACATTTTGATCCACATAAAAATAACTAAAAAAAGGCTGTTTGGCGATCGATGTTTCGTGGAATTTTGCCACCGCAGCGGAACCACCCCGCATATCTCCATCGTAAACCTGTAAACCGCCCATTTTGCCATTCACATGGGTGAAATCAAAACCCAATAAACGCTTTTGCTCTTGATATTTAATTGACCCAGAAACCTCTAGATTAAGCAAGCCAAATTTCACCCGATTAACGACCTTACCCCGCTGCCAATCACTGCCAAAATTTTGATTGTCTTCCGCAGTATAGGCAATGGAAATCCCTAACCATTTCGGCAAATAACGTCCCTTCCCTAAAGCAACACCCGCCTGTTTTTGCGCCTTCTTTGTACCCGTAATAAAGGTTAAACGCCAAGTCCCTAAAAGCCGATCAAATGAATAGGTTTTACGCTCCCGTTTGGCATCTTTTTCTAATTGCACTAAAATCGCCAATAACTGATCGGCTGACGGACGATTTTTAGTGAAATCTACCTGGGAAAAATCGATTATCTTTTCGTTCATTTGTAGACTCATTTTTAAAGCTGCCGCTCCGTTTGTAACATTCGATAATAGGACAGCCAACCACCAAAAATCATGATGACTGCAAAAATTCCCAAAAACCATAAATGATCGGCGATCGCCTCGGCGGTATCACCTTTTGCCCAGAGTCCCACGAGGGATTCATTCATGTGATAAATCGGATTATATTGGGCGATCGCCAACAATTTATCAGGGAAAAGACTCGTCGGCAAAAAAGCACCACCAAGGATTAATAAAGGCACACCAAAAGTTGCCACCAAAGCATTCACATCCTCCGTCCGTTTGGCTAACTGGGTTCCGAGAATAAAACCCACCCCCACATAGGCGATGATGCTCAACAAAATAATTAAAATTCCCAGGAAAATCGACCCAGAAAATTCACTGCCCATAAAAATGGCGATCGCTACCACCAACAACGTTTGTCCAATACCAATAAAACAATGGGCAAAGAAAATCCCCAGAAAATAAGAAGTGCCACTCAGGGGAGAAATAAATAAACGCTTTAACGTGTGCTGTTCCCGTTCCGAAACCACCGTCGCCACACTCCCCCCCAGACAACTAAAAAAGAGCGCCGCCCCCACCAAAGTTGAAGGCGCAGCAGACTCCATCGCCACAGCCAAAGTCAAATTTGCCCGTTCCGCCAAAATGAAACCATTCAGGAAGAGGAGCGACACAGGAAACAAACACCAAAAAATTAGACTCCGTTTCCGTCGCCATAATTCCAGCAAAATTCTCTGGGTAACCGCAGTCGTTTCGCGCCAGTATTTCATGGGTTTCGGCACAGAATAAATAAGGGTAATGAGCCTAAAAATTAAAGCGTTAAAAATTTTCTAAAAACGCTTAAAACGTTTGTTCTAGCTCAACGATTAATTCGTCTAATTCCTCTAGAGCTTGATTTACATCTAGCCTTAGAGTGCCGAGTTTAGGATTTTCGAGCAATTTCACAAGGGCAGCACGTTTGCTTTTAATGAGTTCTGCTTTAGTACGAAAAGAAGCTTCAGTCATGATCAATATCTAGAGAAAATAAAATCAAATTATGGGCGATTTCTTATAGAAGAGTTCTAAACTTTATCGAGCTTAATTTAGACATATTTGGGAGACCAAACGATGTTTAATAATACTTGTCAATGTCGGCTGATCTCCCATGCCGATTACTCGATATCTGCGAGGTTAACCCTGCCGCTAGTGCGATCTGAAATTGCCCCTGTTGATTTTAACTTTTCTAGAAATTCTTCTGCCAATTTAGAAAACGCCTTGGCTCCGGATGTATTAGGCATGGAAACCACCACGGGTTGGAAGGTATCCAAAGCCTTAGCCACATTGACATCCATTGGAATCTTATTTTTAAAGATTTGGGATGAAGTAAAGTCATCGCTCACTCGCTTCATGACTTGGTTGTAATAGCGGTTGAGCAGGCTACCACCGGACAGGATAAAGACAATGCCCAGGAGGTTGAGTTTAATGGGATCAAGATTTTGGGGGTCGGTGTCCTGGTGGCTCTCACGGAGGGCACGGATCCGTCGTTGTAGTAACTGAATCCCCACAACGGAGAGGGGTTCGGGGCGGGCAGGTAGGATATAAAAATCGCTGGCAGCGAGACCACTACGGGTCACAAGGTTGTAGCCGGGGGCACAGTCCATGATGATGAAGTCGTAGGAGTCCATCACGGGTTCGAGGATTTTTTGGATTAAAATTAGCTCGAAGTTATTCCAGATGGCTTGGAAATCGGTAGTTTCGTCTTTGCTTGCCCGTTTGTGGAGCATTTCGGAGACGAGATATTCGTCGTAGAGTTCGATGTCGCCGGGGAGTAGTTCTAAGCCTTGGACGTTGGCGATGAAGGGACAAATGATGTCGTTAATGTCGTAGGTCTGTTTCAGACTGGGTTTGATGGTGGTTTCGATGAGGTAACTGATGGTGCGGCGGGCTTTGCGGATGCGGGCAAAGTCTTGGGGGGGCATCAGGCTGAGGGTGGCACTAATCTGGGAGTCGAGGTCAACAACGAGTACGCGTTTTCTGTGTTCACGGGCGAGACAGGCGGCGAGATTGACGGTGAGGGTTGTTTTGCCAACGCCTCCCTTCATGTTTACTGTGCTGATGATAAGTGCCATAGAAGCTTTTTCGGTTAGTGGGTTTTGGGAAAGATGGATGGGTTCCTTTGGGGTTCCCTCTAAGATGCCTGGGTTAATCTTTTATGGTTAACATTTTGTAGTCATTGTACCGTTATCTTCATATTTGCTTAAAACGACTAAGGGATG
>JBIKYI010000575.1:0-2537 GCA_044355355.1 Limnothrix sp.
GATTTTTTCGAGGAAGTTGGGATTTTCCTCTAGGAGTCGATTAAAGGCTTTCACTTTGATGGGGGGGCTGAACAGGTAGCCTTGGATTTCATCACAATTTTGTGCCTTGAGGAATTCTAGTTCTGCGGCATTTTCGACCCCTTCGGCAACGGTGGTCAGGTTGAGTTGGGTTGCCATCATGATCACATGTTTCACAATGGTGGAGTTGGTGACGTTGCGCATGATGTTGTGGACGAAGCAACGGTCAATTTTCAGGATATCGAAGGGGAAATTCTGGAGGTAGCTCAGGGAGGAATAGCCTGTGCCAAAATCGTCAATGGCAATGGGAAAGCCTTTTTCCTTGAGGGAACGTAGGTTGGCGATCGCCAATTCCACATCCGAGATCAAGATCGTTTCCGTGACTTCCAGCTCAATCTGATTCGCCGAAACCGCATAGCGATCCATAATTTCCACCAAACTTTGAGCCAAATTCGTCTGATAAAACTGCCGCCCCGACAAATTCACCGCGATCCGTAAATGGTCAAAACCCTGCTCATTCCATTGCTGGATCTGACGGCAGGCAGCCTCAAACACCCATTGACCAATCCCCGTAATTAGACCATTCTTTTCTGCCAGGGGAATAAACTGAGCCGGAGAAATCATGCCCAACTGCGGGTGTTCCCAGCGAATGAGAGCCTCTGCTCCCAAAATTCTGCCTGTAGTCGCACTGACCTTCGGTTGATAATACAGCTCCAATTGCTCCCGATGCAGCGCCTCATAAAGATCCGCATCCAGGATGATCTTGCTGGAACTATGGGTTTGCTGCGATTCCTGGCGGTAAAAATAGTAATTTTGATTGCCCTGCTGACGAGCAATATCCATCGCCTCCTTGGCTTGATTAAGATATTTATCGAAATTGTATTCCTGGTAGGGCATGGTCAGTCCCCCAATATGCCAATTAATCAGTACGATTTGGGATTCAATGTCGAGCGGGTGGGCGAAGGCCTGGAGAATTGGCTCGATCAATGCCTGCAACTCATCCTCTACAAAATCCTGGGTAGGTGGGTAAATGAGGGCAAAGTCAGTATAGTTTAGGCAGGCTAGATAGGCTGATTCGGAAATGACACCAACGAGATGGCGGACGATATGTTTTAGGACTTTATTGCCAAACTGATAGCCGAATCGTTCATTAATGCGTTCAAATCGATCAACACTGAGGTAAAAAATCGGAATGTGGTACTGTTCTCCGTTTTTCTGTCCGGTGTTATTGGTCTGCCACTGTTTGAGGAGTTGATTGAGGTCGTCCCGGAGGGCGAGTTGGTTAGGCAGTTGGGTAATGGGGTCGTGGGTGACGGTGTAGTTAATTTGTTGACTACTGGTGGTCTGTTGTTTCTGTTTAAAGTGTTCTTTCCAGAGCCAATGTTTGCGGAGACGGGCTTTGATGGAGTCGAGGAGTTCTTGGGTGGTGAAGGGTTTGGTGAGGTAATCGTCTGCTCCGATGTTCATGCCTTCACGGATATTTTCTTTTGTCCCTAGGGCGGTGAGAAAGATGAAGGGGATGGTTTCTGTTTTGGGATCTTCTTGGAGGGTGTTAAGGATGCCGTAACCATCGATGCCGGGTAGCATGATATCGCAGACGATCAAGTCGGGGGGGGTGGCGATCGCCAAGGCAAGTCCCAATTCGCCATTTTCCGCCTCAAGGACAGTGTAATCCTCAGCGATCAGGAGAGTCACAATCAGCTCACGAATGGAGTCATCATCTTCGATCACTAGGACGGTAGGTAATTGATTGTCTTGAGCGAACAGAGATGGTTTATCCATAAATACAGCCGGACTGGATCAAAAATTATCCACAAAAATACAGGGAAAACAAACGCGACAGGTGGTGCCCGAGTTTACAATGCTGGTCACCATGATCGTACCATTGTGTAATTCAACATATCGTTCCACAATGTGAAGTCCTAGCCCTGTCCCTGGAATCTTGCCTACATTCGTGGCACGGTGAAATGGTTCGAAGAGATGCCCTAGATCTTCTTTGGGGATGCCAATACCCCGGTCATTGACTGTAAAGGTGATGTTTTGATTGGTGCAAGCAACGGTGAGATCAACGGCTTCCCCGGTAAAGGAATATTTCAGTGCATTAGACAGTAGGTTTGTCAAAATATGGCGCATGACCCGACCGTCAAGCACTGGTAGTATTTTCGGGCGATCGCCAGCCAGCTGATCATCTAAAAATAAGCGTAGCTCATTCCCCTCACCAAATGCAGCCTTTAACTCTTGAAAGATATCATGACATAGATGCTGTACATCCAGAGGGGCAACATCAAGCGCCATACTGCCCGCATCCACTCGACTGATCGATAACACGTCATCCACTAATTCCTGTAGACGTTGGGCGGCATTTTTGATCCGTTGCAGATGTTTGCGATGCACTTCGGGATTAAATTTATGGGAATATTGCTCCAACAATTCCGTAAAGCCCAGAATCGAAGTGAGGGGTGTCCGGAATTCATGGGACGCAATATCTATAAAACGGGTTTTTAGTTGATTAAGTTCCC
>JBIKYI010000412.1:0-3552 GCA_044355355.1 Limnothrix sp.
TAATCCAGATCCGTAAAGCCAGAACCTAAACCCGCATTCGTTTCCACAAAAAGCTCATGTCCGGCATTAACCAACACCTGCACACTACTCGGCGATAGACCAACGCGAAATTCTTGGTCTTTGATTTCCTTCGGCACACCAATTTTCATTTCATCACCAGGCTTTCTTACCTAAAATTATCGGTCATTTTTAAGGTGGTGATTTCTGGTTAGTGATTTTAGAGGGGCGATCCTTAAGCGAAAAACTTTACCATGGCATGATTTCTAGGGGAAAATCCTAGGGCGATCGCCTGTAATGCAGAGACACCTCCCCCACCACAAACCCCCAAAGAAAGCATCCCATCAATATTCTTTCTTCATTCATCCATTCTTCAATGTCTTACCCAACCTATCTGATGTCTGGTAACTGATATCTGAGCATCTTATCTGAGCATCTGACCCTAGCCATCTAATTGCGCTAACCGAAAACCCATTTGACATTGATAGGTTGGGATCTGCTCACTACAGGCACTCTGAATACTGCTGCCACACTTGAGTTCACCATGGCGTATCCGGGGAGAACCGCTCCGATCAGCCATTAAACAGCCTTGACACACTTGCTCGGTTGGTAGGACTTGTCCTTCGGTCAGAATCACTAACATATGACCACCCTCCAGCATACTCACATCTTTTCCGTATGCTCTGTATTATAGGCTGAAGCCATAGACAATTCGTTAACATTGCTACTGAGTGCGTAACGTTTCAGCTTATGATGAGGGTTTCGCGAAAAAAGATTTGCTAAAATCTTAGCTGTTCTGGTGGAATGACCTCCTCCGTCCTTCAGAGATATTTGTTGATTTTTAATTGCTAGAGCTAAAGGAAGACCTTAACCGTGACCCAAACTAATCTTGATTTTTTGGCACAAACCGATAGCGTCGTTGCCGGGATAATTGGCAGTGAACTCAATCGTCAGCGTGTTCACCTCGAATTGATTGCCAGTGAAAATTTCACTTCCCCCGCTGTGATGGCAGCCCAAGGTTCGGTGTTGACCAATAAGTATGCGGAAGGACTTCCTAAAAAGCGCTATTACGGCGGTTGTGAGTTTATTGACCAGGTGGAGCAGGTGGCGATCGACCGGGTGAAAGAATTATTTGGGGCAGCCCATGCGAATGTACAACCCCACTCCGGTGCTCAGGCGAATTTTGCGGTATTCCTCACGCTGCTTGAACCTGGTGACAAGATTATGGGGATGGATTTGTCCCATGGTGGTCACTTAACCCATGGTTCCCCGGTGAATGTCTCAGGTAAGTGGTTCGAGGTGGTTCAGTATGGGGTAAATAAGGATACTGAACGCCTTGATTATGATGAAATTCGTGAGATTGCGCTGCGGGAAAAGCCGAAGATGATTATCTGTGGTTATTCGGCTTATCCTCGGATTATTGAGTTTGATAAGTTCCGGGCGATCGCCGACGAAGTGGGAGCCTACTTGATGGCAGACATTGCCCATATCGCTGGACTCGTTGCCACCGGACATCATCCCAATCCCCTCCCCTACTGCGATGTGGTGACGACAACGACCCACAAAACCCTCCGGGGTCCCCGGGGTGGCTTGATCATGACCAAGGACGAGGAACTGGGTAAATTATTGGACAAGTCGGTCTTCCCAGGAACCCAGGGTGGTCCCCTCGAACATGTAATCGCAGGGAAGGCGGTAGCCTTTGGGGAAGCCCTCAAACCTGAATTTAAAGCCTATTCTGCCCAGGTAATCGCCAACGCCCAATCCATGGCAAATACTTTGATGTCCCGTGGTTTTAAGCTGGTGTCTGGTGGTACGGATAACCATTTAATGTTGGTGGATATGCGTTCCATTGGCATGAATGGTAAGCGTGCCGACCAGTTGATTAGCGGCATTAACATTACAGCGAATAAAAATACTGTACCTTTTGACCCGGAAAAACCTTGGATTGGTAGCGGCATCCGTTTAGGATCGCCTGCGATGACGAGTCGGGGGCTAAAGGAAGTGGATTTTGCTGAGATTGCCAATATTATTGCGGATCGCTTGTTGAATCCTGATGATGAGGCGGTCAAGCAAGATTGTATTGGACGGGTGGCAGATCTTTGCGAAAAGTTCCCGTTGTATGCGCACCTGGAGATTCCGGTGGCTGCGACCGTTTAAGCTTACCGTTTCATATTGTTTTTTTCTGCAATTATTTTCTGCAATTATGAAAAGCTCAGGTTTAATGGATGAATAAGCCTGAGCTTTTCGTTTTCTGTTGATGTTTTGAATAAGCGTTTACTAGCCAATGACAACAGAATTTTTGTACCTAATTTCTTTCTTAACTGCTTTCTGCACCGTGCTGGTGATGACTCCGATTGTGAAGACGATTGGGATTAGAAGTGGGCGTGTCGATCAGCCCAATGAGCGGAAGGTGCATGAGCGTCCGATGGTGCGGTTAGGGGGCATTGCGATTTTCTTGGGTACGATGGCAGCGATCGCCACGGCTTTTTTCCTGGGGGGCTTTGCGGATTTGGCTGGGGAGGCTCAACGATCATTCTTAGCTGTACTGTTGGGGGCGATCGCCTTTTTTGCGGTGGGTCTGCTGGATGATTTATTTGAATTGAGTGCCATGTCCCGGCTGATTATGCAGTTTGTGGTGGCGGCGATCGCCTGGTATTGCGGGGTGAGAATTGAATATTTAGCGCTGCCCTTTGTTGGGGCGTTTTCTGTGGGTCTGCTGAGTTTGCCGATGACTTTGGTTTGGTTGGTGGGCATGGTCAATGCCATTAACTGGATCGATGGGCTAGATGGTTTAGCTTCAGGGGTTTCTGGCATTATCGGCACGATGTTTTTTGCGACGCTGTTGGTGGTTAATCAACCCCTGGTGGCTCTGTTGGCGATCGCCCTAGCGGGGGCAACCATTGGCTTTTTGCGGTACAACTTCCACCCGGCACAATTATTTATGGGGGATGGGGGTTCCTATTTCATTGGCTTTGCCCTAGCAGGGTTGGCTGTCATTGGTTTGACGAAGGAGCCTGTGCCCTCGGCGGTGATGTTGCCCTACATTGTTTTGCTTGTGCCGCTGCTGGATATGACAGTAGTGGTTTTTTCCCGGTTGGCGGATGGTGTTTCTCCCTTCAATCCCGACCAAAGACACCTGCACCATCGCCTGTTAAAAACGGGTTTTTCCCATCGTAATACGGTGCTGTTAATTTATCTCTTAACCCTCTGGTCTAGTAGTTTTGCCCTGGCGATCGCCGGGCTGGAAAAAGGAGAATTGGCTGTCATTGTGACAACATTATTTACAGGGGCGATCGCCTGGCAATTTTGGCAACAGCGGCAAATCCCTGACACTTCGCAAAAATAGGCAAAACAGACAAACAAGAGCCACCATGAACGCCACCGCCTGGTCGCAATACCATACCCAAAAAGAGCAACTCCGGCAAATCATTTGGACAAAATTGCAAACATTAAACACCGTCCATTCCCCCTGCCATGGACATATCCCCTACTTCATTGGTGCGGAACTCGCCGCCCAACAACTCGCCCAGTTAGACATTTGGCGCAATGCCCAGG
>JBIKYI010000170.1:0-6301 GCA_044355355.1 Limnothrix sp.
CTTGCCCAAAACCACCCCGAACTCGAAGTCTGGGTTTCCTCCGGTAGCCCCCCAGACTACGCCAAACATATCTTTGAACATTACAACGTTAAGGGCGATCGCCTCCACCTCGACTACACCGCCCAGGACACCGTAACCAACTTCACCAGTCTCGTCGATCAACTCAAACAACAAGACATTGACAGCGTTTACCTAATCACCTCAGAAAACCACATGCAACGCGCCCAAATCGTTGCCCAAATCATCTTCGGTAGCCAAGGCATCGCCATCAAACCCCTCCCCGTCCCCTCCCATAACCCCCCCGAAGACAAACTCAAATGCCTACGGGATGGACTCCGCGCCATTCTTTGGGTCTTTACCGGCGAAACAGGCGAAGAATGGGTCGAACCCAGCAAGACCGCCACCTTACCAGACAAAACCAACAAAAATTTATAATAAAAGCATTCCAGTAGACCACCCAGGAGTTGCAATGGAGCCACCAGCCAAGGCGATCAGTCAAGCGATCTATTTCTACAAAGCTTATGAACCCTATGGCTGCTTTTCCAACTTTTCCCCCCACCCCATCGACTGCGAAGGCAAACATTGGGCAACCGTCGAACATTTTTACCAAGCCCAAAAATTTCTCCAGACCCCCGATGCTGCCATCATCCCCAAAATTCAACAGGCTCCAACCCCCGAAGAAGCTGCCGCCCTGGGTCGTAGTCCCCTCTATGCCCCCCGCCACGACTGGGAACAGATCAAACGCGCCGTCATGTGGCAAGGTCTCCTGAGCAAATTTCAAACCCACCAGGATATCGCCGCAATTCTCCTGGCAACCGGACAAGCGGAACTCATTGAAGATTCCCCCGTAGATTACTACTGGGGCTGTGGTGCGGACGGCTCCGGCTATAATTATCTCGGCAAATTATTAATGCAAGTGCGTGAACTTCTGCGCAATCCTGGCAACCCTTCATCTAAGGTCTTCAGTTAATGTCAGGTAAATCAAGATACAATAACAGCGAAAAATTTAAGCCACCATTGTGACCATTAAGCCACAAAATCCCCAAGCCAACTCTATGCCGGATAATGCCGATCTGAGTAAAGTCATTGAACTGCCGATCAATTCTCTGCGGGGTTTTGAGGTGGTTGAGCAGCAGTTTGCGGATTTGGGGGTGCTCTTTGAAAATACGGTGGTTTTGCAGCCTTCAAATGCCGCGTATTTTCCAGTCGTCGGCAAGATGGTGTTGATGGGTGCACCGAGAAATGGGTGGATTGAAATTCGGTTTACTGTGCCGATTATCTATTTTTATTGTCGTTTAACGAGTTCGCAACAAGCTTCGGTCAATGCCTATAATACTTGTGGGCAAGAGATTTTTACGGTGGAAACCACGGCGATTGAACATCAGGATTCTGACCCGTTAGTGAGTTCGCCGCCGCCGAATTTACCGATCGCCATTCAAGCTGCAAATATCCAACGGGTGACGCTCAATTCGATTGATGGACAGTTGGTGATCCATGATATTCGTTTTGGTTGTTAGGGTTTTAGGGCGAGCAGTTTGGGTTAGCTTCGCTGGCTTGAAAGTGTTACCTTTTTTTAAGGGGCATTTGATTAGCTCCGAAAGATAGGGACATGGTTTCACTCGGTTCGGTTATGCAGAAAGCTGTGACAGTTTTTGATTTGGTGATTGTGGGGGGCGGCATTGTTGGGTCAGTTTTGGCGGCTTGTTTGGCAGCCAGTGACCTGCGGATTGCAGTGGTTGAGCATCTCCCTTTGGCGAGTGTGAGACAGCGCCGCCGTGCTTACGCAATGTCTTTGTTATCCCGGCGTATTTTTCAGGATTTGGGTCTGTGGGAAGAAATTGCGATCGCCAGTGGTCAGTATCGCCATATTCAATTGTCTGACGGGGATTTTTCCCAAACGGTGCGGTTTATTGCCCAGGATTTAAAGTCGGAATATCTTGGTTTTTCGGGACAACATGAGGTGTTGCTGGGGGCGTTGCATCGTCGCTTAGAAGGTTGTGCAAATATTGAATGGTTCTGTCCGGCGCAGGTGTTGTCGGTAGATTATGGCGCTGAACGGGCGATCGCCACGCTTGAGACAGAATCCGGGGAACAGATCCGCCTAGAAGCTCGGTTAGTAGTAGGGGCAGATGGGGCGCGATCGCCGATTCGTCAGGCTGCGGGTATTAGTACAAAAGGCTGGAAATATTGGCAATCCTGTCTCACCTTCGAGGTGGAACATCATGCGCCGCGTAATGACATTGCCTTTGAACGGTTCTGGGGGACGGGTCCCATGGGGGTACTGCCATTGCCGGGAAATCGCTGTCAAATCGTTTGGACAAATCCCCACAAAAAAGCACAACAACTCCAGGCGCTAGACGAAGCTGAGTTTCTAGAATATCTCCAACCCTTCGTTAAACCTTTGGGTCAGGTCAAACTCGTGGGCGATCGCCTCCTCTTTCCCGTGCAACTGATGCAGAGCGATCGCTACGTCCAACCCCGACTGGCACTGATCGGCGATGCAGCCCACTGTTGCCATCCTGTTGGTGGACAGGGTTTAAATCTCGGTATTCGCGATGCCGCCGCCCTTGCCCAAGTATTAATCGCAGCCCAAAAACGTCATGCAGACATTGGTGAATTAAATACCCTACGTCATTATGAAAACTGGCGGAAATTAGAAAACTTAATCATACTCAGCTTTACAGACCTGCTGAATCGTCTATTTTCAACAGACTTTTTTCTCATCGTACTCATTCGGCGCTTGAGCTTAATGTTGTTGTCCAGTATTCAGCCCCTTAAACTTTTCGCCCTAAAACTCATGACAGGTCAAAAAGGCAAACAACCCATGGTTTTTCTGTCCAAATAACTATCTCTCTTTTGTCATTTTCTGAGAATTTAAGGAATATATTGTCAGAGAGTTTCAAGTAATGAAAAGCTTCAGTTGCGCAGCAAATCAACACTTTCATTCACTCTGAATTTCGCAAACAATGCCATGGTTAATTCAATCATATGAACTGATTTCGAGACAACTTGTGTCCTGCGATGAAATATTGCCAACCAATGACGATTGTTTGAGTTGTTTCTCTCAATTACCACAGTCTCTTTCTTAACGAATGACATGGAAAGTATCAGGGTGAGAACCTACTAATATGGTCATTCCACATAAAAATTAGACACTCATGGCTCCCTTTTTACGGAAGGTGCCGAAGGTGAAAGACTGAGCTTACCGAAGTACGGAGGGATTAGAATTTCTCAAACTTAACCGAAATGACTATTAAGTATGGATGCCTCAAAAAGTCTACCTTGACTATCTAGCCAACTGGAGAGTTTAAACTCGTACTATACAAAGCAAAGTTGTCTAAAGTTGACAGGGATAAAGACCCCATGAAACGTATCGCCATTGTGACGGGCATTGCTGTGATCAGCTTGAGTTTGGGTGGTTTGTATTGGTTCGGACAGTCTCGTTCTGTGGCTAATGATGGCATGGTGGCGATGTCTAGCCAAGTCGCACCGACGGTTGTTAATGCCAAAGTTTTTCGGACACCGACCTGTGGTTGTTGTGGCTCCTGGATGGATCATGCTGAGGCACATGGTTTTGTACTAGAAGATCAGCAGCAGGAAGATCTCACGCCCATCAAGGAACAATATGGCATCACTCCAGAGCTTGCCTCCTGCCACACTGCGATCGCCGATGGCTATGTTTTTGAGGGACATATTCCCGCTGAGGAGGTGAAAAAATTCCTTGCGGCTCCCCCTGCGGATGTGGTGGGTTTGGCTGTGCCGGGGATGCCCATTGGTTCACCGGGGATGGAAATGGGTGATAAAACTCAGCCCTATGAAGTTTTGGCAGTACATCGGGATGGTAGTACTTCTGTTTTTGCGAGTTATGAATAAGTAGGGTGGCGATCGCCCCACGGAGAAGCAAAATCGAACCGAGAAACATTCATTCACAGATTAGGTTGCCATCATGGCGAATTTCAGTCGGCGACAATTTTTGGGTTTCACTGCCTTAGGTCTAGCGGGGGGCGTTTCCGTAAAAGCTTGGCAACGTTGGCGGGGGCGAGATCTGCTGACCAATGCCCAAACGATTGACCCAGAACCTTTGGTTTACCGTAGTGAAAATGGTTTGCTGGAGGTGGAGCTAAAGGCGCAATATCGCGATCTTCAGTTGGCTGACCAATTGATCCCCGCCATGATGACCTATAACGGGCAAATTCCTGCGCCCCGACTAGAGGTAAAACCGGGCGATCTCCTGAGAATCCAGTTAAAAAATACTCTCGATCAACCGACAAATCTACATTTTCACGGATTGCACCTATCCCCAGAAGGTAAACAGGACAACGTTTTTCGGCATATTGAACCCAAGGGCACTTTTACCTATGAGCTAGACATTCATCCAGAGCAACGGGCGGGAACCTATTGGTATCATCCCCACCTCCATGGCTTTACGGCGGAGCAGTTATCACGGGGTTTAGCGGGCATTATTGTGGTGCGTGGTGACCTCGATGACATTCCCGAAATTGCTGCTGCCCAGGAAGAATTTTTACTGCTGCAAGATTTTGCAGTGACTGGGGGCGATCGCCAGGGACAGGGGGGCATGATGGGGATGCATCAAGGTCAAGGTCGCGGTCAGGTTAATAACGTCAATTTTATGGCAGGTCGTGAAGGGCAACTCCAGACGGTAAACGGTTTGCATCACCCGACGATTCAAGTCAGCAAAGATTTACTGCGTCTCCGTTTGGTGAATGGTTCGACTTCGCGCTTTTATCGTCTGCAACTCAATGGACATCAGCTCACCCAAATCGCCACCGATGGCGGTGCATTGCCCAGCCCGATCGTCGTGGATGAAATCATGCTCACCCCAGGACAACGGGCAGAGGTTCTGATTCCTGCCGCCGAGTTACCAGAGATTCCGATTCACCTGGTCAATTTGCCCTACCAACGTACCAATATGGGCATGATGGGCAGTCAATATCGTGATGGTACGGAGGCGATCGCCGATCTCCTGAGAACGCCCAAGACCTTTGCTCAGGTGGCTATCCCCAAGGAATTAAGCACCATCGAACCTCTGCCCGAACCTGTTCAAACCCGACGCTTTACCCTGAATCATGGCATGGTTCCAGGACAGGGCATGGCATTTTTAATTAACGGCGAACCCTATCAACATCAGTCCCAAGATCTGCCCCAAACCGTCGTTAAATTGGACACCATCGAAGATTGGGAGTTGGTCAATACAGATGTGATGGATCATCCCTTCCATGTCCATGTGAATAAATTTCAAATTATCAGTCGCAATGGCATCCCCGAAACAACCTTGGCATGGCACGATACGGTACTGGTGCGCATCGGCGAAACCGTCAAAATTCGTATCGCCTTCCGAGATTTCACTGGGGAAACGGTCTACCATTGCCACATTCTCGACCATGAGGATCTCGGAATGATGGGTAAATTAAAGATCGAGCCAGCATAGCTGAGTCTACGGGCGATGTACCGAAAAAAGGCGATCGCCAGACAAAGCAACTCGGTATTCTAGACGTAAGTTGTATAAAGTGTATATATGTACAAGAGTCAGGGACATTCAAACCAATGACAGATGCAAAAAATGTTTTAGGCACAACCCTGCAACCCTGCTCGCTGGAACCTTTGACTGGGTTTTACCGCGATGGTTGCTGTACTACCGGGGCAAATGATTTTGGTCGTCATGTCGTTTGTGCCCAAATGACTCCGGCTTTTTTAGAGTTTACGAAGAATCAAGGGAATGATCTGAGTACCGCCGTTCCGATGTACAACTTCCCCGGACTAAAACCTGGCGATCGCTGGTGTCTCTGTGCCGCCCGGTGGCAGGAAGCCTTTGAAATTGGCGTTGCTCCCCCAGTTATTCTCGAAGCAACCCACATTAAAGCATTGGAAACGGTGCAACTTGCTGATCTCCAGCACCATGCTGTACAACCATGAAACCGATCCAGATCCGTTCAGAAACCCTCAGGGATATCGAACTTGTTCAGCGCCTCTATGCCAAAGGTTTTCCCGACAGTCCAGAGGGGACAATTGTCCAGCAGTTACGCAGAAATTGCCATGATTATTATGCTTGGGTTGCCGTTGACCCCACTGATAATGAGCAAATTGTCGGTCATGTGCTCCTCACCCTCGCGCTCCTGAAGCCCGATGATCATTCTCCCCCCGTTGAAGGTCTAGGGTTAGCGCCCCTACTGGTTGACCCGAATTGGCGATCGCAAGGTATTGGTAGTCAATTGGTCTACCATGCCCTCAATGCCGCCCACTTCATGCACCATAACTTTATCGTGGTCTTAGGTCATCCCGA
>JBIKYI010000185.1:0-6063 GCA_044355355.1 Limnothrix sp.
TACCACCGCTTCGGCTTTATGACCGCATCATCCTGGGGTTTACATACCGAATATCCCGACGTGCCCGACGATGCCTTTATGGTGAATTTGATCCATCCCGATAGCCTCAAGGGGAAAACGGGTACTGTTTTCTATCGGCCCGAATTTGCCGCTGCCCTCTAGAAACCAATACTTCCCTCGCGTTCATTCGGTTTCATCAGGTTTATGAGAAGGTTCGTAAGAATTAAAGGCGATCGCCAGTGGGGTGCGCTAGAGTAACAGTTGGTTAGAACTCATTTTTTAGGAAGATCAATTGTGAGCGATCAGGAAAACCCCAGAGTATTTTTCGACATGACCATCGGCGGAGAAGCTGCCGGACGCATCGTTTTCGAACTGTACGCCAACACAGTCCCCCTAACAGCAGAAAATTTCCGCGCCCTCTGCACAGGCGAGAAAGGAGTCGGCAAACAGGGTAAACCTCTCCATTACAAAGGTTCCGCCTTCCACCGCGTGATCCCTGAGTTCATGTGTCAAGGTGGCGACTTTACCCGTGGTAACGGTACTGGCGGCGAATCAATCTATGGCGACAAATTTGCCGACGAAAATTTTGAACTCCGCCATAATGTCCCCGGTCTCCTCAGCATGGCAAATGCTGGTCCCAACACCAACGGTTCCCAATTCTTTATCACCACTGCCCTCACCCCTTGGCTTAACGGTAAACACGTCGTTTTCGGCAAGGTCGTGGAAGGCATGGATGTCGTTAAAACCATCGAATCCCACGGTTCCCGCAGCGGCGCAACGGATCAACCGATTGTGATTGCTGATTGCGGTCAACTCTAGGGACTCACTCTAAGGACACAACCTCAAGTAATTCAATGATTTAAGGAATTAACTTAAGTAATGAAGCGATCAGACTGAGATCGTGACCGACCTTAAAACTGCATGAACAGCGATATGAATAGCTTAATGAGTAAATTTATCTTGTAAATTCATCGTGCTGACTCATTCGCTACGAACAGGAGCAAACTTTATTGTTTATGATTAGACCCTAAAGTTTGTTCCTGTTTTGTTTTGTTTATTTTTCTATTTTTAAATACCCTGAAAAGACCATGACTCAAGTCGATGCTCCCCTTTTGAACGTCTCTGGTTTAAACGTATATTACGGCGAAAGTCATATTTTGCGTAATGTTGACCTCAATGTACCCCAAGGACAAATGGTCTGTCTGATTGGTCGCAACGGTGTAGGAAAAACAACCCTACTGAAGAGCATTATGGGGCTGCTGTCTCCCCGCACAGGCAAAATGCGTTTCCAGGGGGAGGAGGTAAATTCTTTTAGTCCTGATCGCCGTGCTCGATTGGGGATTGGCTATGTGCCCCAGGGTCGGGAGATTATCCCCAGGGTGACGGTGCGGGAAAATTTGCTGTTAGGTTTGGAAGCGTTACCGAAGGGACGGCAAAAACGCTCCAATATTCCCTCGGAGATTTTAAATCTATTCCCGATGCTGAAGGAGATGCTCCATCGGATGGGGGGTGACCTCAGTGGGGGTCAACAGCAACAGTTGGCGATCGCCCGTGCCTTGATGGGCAGACCCAAACTTTTAATTCTCGATGAACCCACCGAAGGCATTCAACCCTCGATCATCCTAGAAATTGAATCTGCCGTTAAACAAATTATTGCGGAGACAGGGATTTCGGTCTTGTTGGTTGAGCAACATTTACACTTTGTCCGCCAAGCAGATCGTTACTACGCCATGCAAAAGGGTGGCATCGTTGCCTCCGGTAGCACCAGCGAATTGAGCCAAAATGTGATTCAAGAATTTCTCGCAGTGTAGGCTTCGGTTTAGGAGGCTTTCCCCGTCAATAAATAGGTGGTCATTTCCCCTTTGCCCTTGACGGGAATACTGCCTCTGGGTTGCCAGGTGTAGTCAAACTCCTTCAGTAGTTCATAGGTTACTCGAGAACACTGGATTTCTTCGGGGACACCATGGGATTCCATGCGGCTGGCAATGTTGACGGTATCGCCCCAGAGATCATAGATAAATTTTTTCTGACCAATCACACCTGCTACGACTGCACCACTGTGGATGCCAATGCGCAGTTGTAGGGTGCTGTTTGTGTGCTTGTTGTATTGTTTTACTGCTTCTTTCATGCCAAGTGCCATTTCGGCGATCGCCTGGGCATGGTCAGGGCGGGGTTCCGGCAGTCCACCGACCACCATATAGGCATCCCCAATGGTTTTAATCTTTTCGAGTTTATATTTTTCTGTGAGGGTGTCAAAGCTGGAAAACAGATCATTTAAAACCTCCACCACCTCAATGGGGGATAATTCCGAGGCAAATTCGGTAAAGCCGACGATATCTGCAAATAATACTGTCACCGCATCAAATTGACGGGCAAGGGTACGACCGGATTGGCGCAACTGGATGGCGATCGTCTCCGGCAAAATATTTAAGAGTAAACTTTCTGTCTGTTGCTGTTGTTCCTTGAGGGCATTTTCCGTTTGCTTCCGGCGGATATACTGCCCCAACTGCTGACCAATCGCATCCATAATGTGCAGCAATTCAGGGTTATGTTGTTGTTGTTCTAGGGAGAAAAAGGTCATCACCCCCAACACTTCCCCATCCGCCATGATCGGAAAACCGAGTCCAGACCGCAACCCATCCTGACAGGCAAAGGAGCGCTCTCCAAAATCTCGATCATTATGGAGTTCATAGATCCATTGGGGGGTGCGGTGTTCCCAAATACGACCCGCTAAGCCTGTACCGGGCAAGAGCAATACGCGATCGCTGACGGCG
The DNA here is from genome assembly GCA_044355355.1 of Limnothrix sp. GTDB lineage: Bacteria > Cyanobacteriota > Cyanobacteriia > Cyanobacteriales > MRBY01 > MRBY01. The sequence continues at coordinate 2,775 of JBIKYI010000185.1, forward strand.
ATAAAGGACTGGTCTGTATCTGTGACGTTATGGGAAACTTGATGTAACCGTTGCAAATATAGGGGCGAACGGGGGTAAGCAAGGAGTGCAGGATATTTCGTTGCGTCAATTTCACTGCGGGAGATGGGTCTCCAGAGTTCTCCCACTTCAAACCCTAATTGCTGACAGACCACCGTCAAAATTTCTTGGGTCAGGCGATCAGTGGAGGTTGCTTCGGACAGGGTGCGGGCAACCATGTACTGGACGGCTAGGTGTTTCTGTTCCCGGCGATCGCGAGTTACATCCCTGCCCACATAGATTAATTCAGCCCCATTGGCTTCCTGCTCAATGTGGGAACAGGAGAAGGACAGGATAATCATTTCCCCCTGTCGCCGTAGACAATTAATTTCAATGCGTTGACTTAATGTGTTTTGCTGGGGGACAAAACTCAGGGCATCCGGTTGGAGTAATGAGGCTTCCTCTGTGCCTAACACCTCAACGAGCGATCGCCCCAACAACTCATCCATGGAATAGCCCAACATCTCCACCGTCACGGGATTAACCCGCAAAATTTTGCCCTCTACATCGGTGACAATCAGGGTTTCTGCAATGGATTCAATAATGGTGTTGGCATATTGCCGCGCATTTTCCAGGGCAACAAGCAGGAGATGGGTCTCATTATTACTTTGGACAAGGGTCTGTTCCAGCGCCATTTTGTCCGTAACATTTTCGACTAGGACAAGCAATAATGATTCTTCTGATGTGGGGGCATACAGCCGAAAATAGAGATCCAGATAGATGGTTTCCCCTGAATCTAGGTAACGATTGATCGCCTTGACATCGAATTGCTCTTTTTCCCCTGCTAAAATCTCCGCAAAAATATCTTCTAAACCATATAGTTCAGGAAAATTATCCCGTAAATCTTGCTGGATAGCGATTAATTTGGGCTGATTGACATAGCGGAGAATTTCCGGCGCAAACTCAACGATACAAAGCTGAGCATCCAGCAAGATGTAGCTAATGTGATCAGGGATAAAAGAGGAAAATAGGGTTTTGGACATCAGTCGCAAGATAGACCCGACGAAGTTTGTCGAATGGTGGCTCCACTAACCTCATTATGCAACGCTTCACTAATTTGCATGGTTGGTGGATCGCCTATCGGGAGTGATTTAGATTGAGGCGATCGCCCCAATGTTAGTCATCCTGTTCGTCAGGTAAAAGAAAACTAGATTTAAGGGGACTTTCGCCTTCCTCGGTGAGTTCAGGAAAAACGTCACTCCCTTTAACTTTAATGCACATTTCAAAAAGCACTTCCGCCAAAACCGAGCGAGAAACTTTGGATTCCTTGAGGAAGGAAAATCCCTTATGGAGTTCTGTAAAGAGTTGTTCTTTGAGCACTTGTAAATCCCCATCAAACTGCTCCCTCGTTTCGGCGAGTTGCTCCCGGAGGAGGCTACTTTTATCGCTGACGGACTTGTTGAGGGATTCTAGCTCTTGGTCATTCTTGCTGTTGGCACTCTGGATTTGCTGTTGCAGATTGCTGGTGGTTTCGTGGGTGGTGAGGCTGAGGTATTTTAATTTCTTTTCGAGGGAATCGAGGGTTCCACGCAATTCTGTGGAAAAGGTTTCCTGGAGTAAGCGCAGGCGATCGCGGGTTTCCGTCTGTAATTGGGTGAGTTCCCCTTCCAGTTTATCGAGGCGCTGGTCATAGCTATTAAACTGTTGCTCATATTCTTGCGCTTTCTGACCGAAAAGAACGTCTCGGATTTGCTCAATGTTGCCGAGGCGATCGCGCATTAAATCAGGTTTATTGTCTGCCATGGTTTGCTACGAAAAAATGGATAACGAGGACTGTGCAAGATTACGAATGTATGGATTCTACCCCAAATTTCCAAATATAAAGGTAAGGAAGAGCAGAATTAACGGCGATATATCAGGGTATGGCAAGCTAAGGGCAGCAACATAGGCTTAACTTATTATCAAGTTATTATCAAACCCCGACTGAACTGGCATTCCGTACTCATTCTGTGGGGTAAAACTAAGGGGTAGGGTCACGGTCACGGTTGTGCCTTGGTTCTCTGTGCTTTCAATGGTGATATCCCCCTGGTGTAGATGGATATATTTGTAAGTGATTGCCATGCCTAAACCTGTGCCAGGAATTTCGCCGACATTTTTTGCGCGATGGAAGGATTCAAAAATATGTTCGAGATCCTCTGCCGGAATGCCGATCCCGCGATCGCGAATGGTAAATTGCACCTGTCCAGGTTGGGTTGGGGATAGCTCGACAATAAAATCAATGGGCTGATCTTCTGGTGAATATTTCAGTCCATTAGAAAGTAAGTTTTGCAGGATATGTTGTAGAAGTTTGCCATCCATCTGGACGGTGGTAATTTGGTCGGAATATTGGGCTTTAATCCGCTCGACTCCCGTGGACAATTGGATTTGTTGCACCAGACGCTCACAGAAAAGGTTGAGGTTTAATTCTGTGGGCTGGCATTGCAATTTCCCGGCATCGACTTTGCTGATAAGAAGGACATCCTCCATGACGGCTTTGAGGTTATTGCCCGCCTGTTTGATAAAGTCGATGTACATGTCCTGTTCTTCTGGGCTAAGTTGCGCCTTGGAATGTTGCAGGATTTCGGTACACATCAGGATGCTGCCGATGGGGTTGCGGAATTCGTGGGAGGCGATGGAGAGGAAGTTGGCTTTGAGTTCGACGAGTGCTCTTTCTTTGGCGATCGCCTTTTGTTGTTCGAGTTCAGCCTGTTTACGGGCAGTGATATTGCGACCGATATAAACAAAGGATTCATTTTGGTTGAGATCGGCGAGTACCCTGGAGCAGCTAAATTCGATGGTGAGGCTGTCCTGGGCTTTCGTCAGGCATTCTACTTCGATATTTTTGATGGTGGATTGGTGGCGGGCGATCGCCCCTGGCGCTAGATGTTTCTGCCAGACCTGGGTGGGCACCAGTTTTTGTAAAGATTGCCCAAGCAACTCCCCCTGCACATAACCAAACATTGCAATCGCCGCTTGATTGATCGACTGAATTTGTCCGTGGGGATTCGTAATGATCAAAGCATCTCCCATGGATAGAACCACCTTATCCAGATAATCCTTGGAATGGCGCAGGGCACTTAGGAGTAATTCCGCTTCATTTGCCCGTTGCACTAACGATTGTTTGAGATTCATCATTTCGGTGACATCCTCAAACAGCAAGATTAGATAGTTGGCGATCGGCGTTGCATGTAAATTGAAATAGACTTCCCCCCGCGCAACTTCCCTCAATTCATATTGTCCTGTATTACCCTGG
>JBIKYI010000415.1:0-3529 GCA_044355355.1 Limnothrix sp.
GGATTTCTTATTGTTTTGCTTAACATCAGAATATCCTTATGAGTCCCTCTTCAGAAAGACCCTAGGTGTTGCACTTCAAATTTGAATTGGCGTTTATTAAAATTCATACTGATTGTAATGCTGTATGTCAAGATTAGTTCGAGGTCTTCGTTGGTAATATTAGTTTGAGTGTGTCACCCGATGTACGATTTATTAAGGCTTGCGATAGGTCTGTTCTAATATGTTAGGGATTTTATTTGTATTCATTGTTTGTGTTTGGTTAACCAACTTTATTTTCACCAAAGGTGCTGCACTATTTTTGGGAATTGCATCCGATGGTGTCATGAGCTTTCAGAGTTGGATCGTTGTGATCATCATCGCCAGTTTGTTGTTGTGGAGCTTTGCCGAGGATTAAGTAAAGTGTGCATCAAGGATGCCTCTTAAACTAATGACAACTTACGACCATACAGCATTTAACTTAATGTTTAACTGAATTATCTATAATGGTCAATATGATTTGTCCTACGATAGCCCCAATTTTTAATGCCTTCGATTTTAACGACCTAATCAGTCGCCAAAATGAGTCAATCACCTGTGTTCGCAAAGGGGAAAGACTCCCCATGCATACCCAGGCAATTTGGTTACTCCAACGGGGTATTTTGCAACTCCAGTGCCAGGATTTTGATCGGGGCATAACGGTACTGGGATGGCGACAAAGCAATTCATTTTGTTTGGGTTCAATGACTCGCCTAGCGACGACGGAGGCGATCGCCCTAACGGATTGTTTTTGTCTACAATTTTCTCCAGAAGAGCTACAGCGTCTCCCAGGTTTCCAAACAGAATTACTGACGCAAATGGGTCAACAGCTTCACCAAACGGAATATCTTTTGGCGATCGCCGGATTGAAACGCATTGAAGATCGCCTCAGCGCATTACTGTATTTGTTAAAGCAAAATTTTGGTAAAGAAGAAAATGAAAAAATACGCCTTTGTTGCCGTTTTACCCATCAAAATCTAGCCGATACCATCGGTTCAACCAGGGTGACCATTACCCGTTTAATGAAAGATTTTCAGACCCAAGGTTGGCTCAGTGTAGATGAAAATCGACATATTTTAATTGACCCATATTACCAACCAGAACAGTTATTATAAGCCTGTCTCTCAGATCTTTTTCTGAAGATCAATAGGTCGCATCTGTATCAATCGTAATTTCGAGAGTCTCTTCGTCGATAGTGATATAGAGACGATTGGGACGACAGCAAACCTGACAGTCTTCTATATAATTTTGTAAAAAGCCTTCACTTAAATCGACAAAAGTTATACTTCCTTCACCACAGTAGGCACAAAAGTATTCTGCTGTATTTTCCATATTGATGTGTTTATTGATCTCTGTATTGATGGGTAAGTTGATTTACGAAATTTATTGAAATATTTAGTGCTTAAACACCTCAAGTTTTATGAAGACTTGTCGATATGTCTGCAAATTTTGAGACACAATAAAAGCCAGATATCGCATCATTAAATAGGGGATGAGAGGATGATCATGTTTACGGATCGCTCGCCTAAAACGGGCTTGGCAGAGAATTGCGCCGAAGATCAACCCCGTGATCGTATTTTAAAGGCAGCGTTGTCTTTATTTGCACAAAAAGGCTACGAAAAAACCACTACCAAGGAGTTGGCGGCGAAGGCTCAGGTGGCAGAAGGTACTTTATTTCGACATTTCAGTAACAAAAAAATGATTTTGATTGAAGTGGCGACCCTCGGTTGGATGGATTTGTTGACGGATTTCTTAACGGAATTGAGCGAAATGGGCAGTTATAAGGCGATCGCCCAGGTGATGCGACGGCGGATGATGAACATGCACAAAAACAAAGATTTGTTGAAGGTCTGTTTCATTGAAGCCCAATCCCATCCGGAGCTACAGGAAAAAATCCAGGCGGAGGTCATCGATAAAATGACGGGCATTGCCGAAGCATTTTTTGAATCTGCCATGGAAAAGGGCATTTATCGTAAGATGAACCCGCAAATTGTGGCTCAAGTTTTCCTCGGTATGTTTGCGATCGCCGGATTTTCTGACGCGACAATTGTTGACCCCAATGCCTCCCCAGCAGATCTCAAAGAAATGGCAGAAGGCATTGCTGATATTTTTCTTAACGGTGTTCTTGCGTAGGTAATAATGACTTGAATACGCCTTAAGAATAAACCTCAAAAATCTAAATTACAAATTTAAATTACAAATTCAAATTAATAATTCTGAATGTTTTGATTTTCCAAGGCTCAATCAAGATGTTTTGAGTATATTTTTCCTTGCTATTCATCTGGCTATTAATTGTCTTTTCTAGGGCATCCACTTCCTGGTGAATTTGCCAATTGAAACTTGTTTGAAAATCAAACTGGCATGCTTCGCCATGGGCTTCATAAAAACGAATGATGTAGTCTGACTTAGGCTGAGCTTCGGCTGGCTTTAGGGCTAAGAGAATCAAGGAATTGTCACCAAAATTGATAAAAGAATGTTGCGGTGATAATGGGTTATTCTCTGGTATTTTAGCTTGATGTTCTGTTTGGTTATTTAAAGATGGTTGGAAGCAAGAAAATGGCGTATTAAAAGCCTTCGCTTGTTGCACTATTTTTGCCTGTTGCCAAGTTCCATAATGGGGATAAAGCGCATAGGCAAAAGAATGCCTACCACGGTCGGCGGTGGGGTCTGGCCAGAGGGGACTTTTGAGTAAAGTGAGGCGTAATTGATTACCCTTAAGATCATAACCATGGTGACTATTATTGATTAAACCCACGCCGGATTTCCCATCATTAAAATCCGCCCAACGTAGGGCTGGGACTTCCCATTTAGCCGGATCTGCTGTGGGTGATCGCCGAATTGTGCCACAGGCAACTTCATAGTCACAATAGGCACTTTCAACGGTTAGAGGAAATGCTGCTTTGAGAATAACTTGCTCTTCTTGCCAATCAGCAACGGTATGAATTTTGAGAATTGGGCTATGGCTTTCTAAACAATAATCCTGAATAAATTGGGATTGATTGAGCTTTCTAATGACACGAATTGTTGAATATAATTTATTTTTTGCTTGCCATATAATGGAGATTAATGTTGTTGCTTCTAAAGGATTTTGTTCATAGTCAGTGGCAATATCCCAAGCATCCCAATATTGACCTTTATCGACGAAGGCTTGTAGTTGATTGCCCGCACCAGACAAAATATTTTTTTGCTGAATTTTATCAAAAATTTGTTGAATATCACCTGTTTCAGAATTGATTTCAACCCTCAGATATTGATTCTCTAAGATAAATTCTGACTCACACAGTAAATCTTCCTCGCGCTGAGTTAGAACTTCTGGATTAGGGACTAGCCAATATAAAGCATAACCAACAGATGGCACTGTGGCGAGGAAAGAAATCCTGTTTTGAACTTGATTGTTTTCTAGTAATTCTTGGTGAATGTGACTCTCGATTTCTTCTCCTTTGTGGTTATAAATTACAGCTAAATCAGTAATTTTTTGAGTGAAGATTTCAGTTCTTTCCCAGTTTAAATCGTT
>JBIKYI010000416.1:0-3518 GCA_044355355.1 Limnothrix sp.
ATCGACCAAGAAAATCGCTTGACTATCGCACTCCGAGTGAAGTATTCTTGCTGTCATCATCAGAACCTGTTGCACTTCAGATTTGAATTGGCGAAATAAAAAGACTATAGCGATTTTGCTTTAAGTGAGGCACTAGCCAATAATCAAAGCTTTTATTCAGCGAGAAATGTGTGTACTTCATTTAGGACGAAAACGCTATATACTAATGAATTTAATCTTATTTTTATATATTTTCTCTATGCAAAACCCAACAAAATAAATATTAGCAAAAATTAGACAATGATAATTTTCAGGATTTTCTCAGTTTTTTTTCATAGAGTTCCTGGCTAAATTTATCACAATGGTATTACGTTCACCATGTAACACAAATATCACTTATCTCTCATCTCTTTCGTCTAGCGATCGCCTTCAATTTGCCCAGATAATGCTTAGATCAATTTTAGGTTAACTTATGATTAAGTTTTCTGATGACCGGATGCCATTCCGTTCAAACCTTATGAATTCAAATCTTGAAGTCATATCGAAGAATTGATTTCGTCATTATAATCAGAGCTGTTTTAACTTAACCTTAAATTTAAGTTGAGGAGTAATTTCCATGCAAATTAAACGTTTTATCCTTTTAGCTCTTGCCCTCTCTTTGGGTTTCGGTGGTCTCTATGCTTGTGGTGCACCTGAAGCACCCGTTGAAGAAACAACAACGGAAGAAGCGCCCACAGCTCCCGCTGAAACTACAACTGAGGAAGCTACTCCTGCTGAAAGTGAAGAGACGGAAGAAGAGTCTGCTGAGGAAGAGGCTACTGAAGGTGAAGCTACCGAAGCTGCTCCTGCCGAAAGTGAAGAGACGGAAGAAGAGTCTGCTGAGGAAGAGGCTACTGAAGATGAAGCCACCGAAGCTGCTCCCGCTGAAGGTACAGCACCTGCTGAAGAAAAAAAAGCTGAGTAATAATTCTTACTCTTAACTTTTCTAGGCTGAATTTAGCTTAATCCCCCCATTCCCCCGAATTGCTAATGTTTCGACGATTCTCTCAGTCGCTTAGCCTCGTCACCCAGAACCTAGAAATGCGTTCTTTATATGGCAGGCTAACCCTTGGTGTCATTGGCTTTACGGCTCTAGGTTTGGGGGGTTCCGTTTTTTGGCTGAGTTGGCAAATGGAGCAAATGCTGATTCGTACCCATAAACAGAATGTGCAGTATATTGCTGGGCGTTTTCCATCGGATGTGGTGCGTTTTCAGGATTTTGAAGATTCGGTCAGTGGGTTGCAGGTGGCAACGGATTTTTTGTCGATTGGCAATGTGATGCTTTGGGTCAAGGATGATCGGGGTAATGTGATTGCCGCCACTCCGCCGATGAAGTATTCAGAATTGAATTTAGATCGGATTTTAGCCGCGATTCCAACTGTACCCCAGTCTCCACAGGTGCAACGGATTCAGGGGCGGTATTTTGTGTTTTGTAATGTACCGCTGATGGTCAAGGGGGAAAATATTGGGATGCTGGTGATTGCCCAAGACATTACGGCGGATCAGATGACCTTTTTAATGTTGGTGAAGCATTTATGGCTGACGAGTTTGGTGTTGTTGTTGCTGGTGGGAATGGGGATGGCGTTTTATATTCGGCGATCGCTCCAGCCTTTGCGGGAAATGAGTCAATTGGCTGGGGAAATTTCACCGCAAAATCTCCATGAAGCGCAACTCACTTTGCAGACGGCTCCCCAGGAGGTGCAGGAGTTGGCACAGGCTTGTAATTTAATGTTGGCGAGGTTGTCCGATAGCTGGGAGCAACAACGTCAACTGGTGGGTAATGTGTCCCATGAATTGCGGACTCCCCTCACCATTGTGCTGGGTTATCTGCAATGTTTGTTGAGGCGGGGGGATAATTTGACGGATGCCCAGCGGGAAGCTTTGACGGTGGCAGCGGGGGAAACGGAACGCACGACACAATTGCTACAGGATTTACTGGATTTGGCGCGGGCGGAAAGTGGTTTTTTGCATCTGAATGTGAGTGAATTTTTGCTTCAGGATTTGTTGGAGGAAACGGTGGCGATGTCTGCGCAAATATCTAAACGGCACATTAATTTGGGGAAATTGCCCACTCTGGTGGAAATGTCTGGCGATCGCAACCGCATCAAACAAGTGCTGATTAACCTCATCGATAACGGACTAAAATATTCCCCAGAGCATAGTCCCATCACCATTCAGCCGAGACAGGTTGCCGACCACATTGAAATTAACATCAGCGACGAGGGGGACGGCATTCCCATCGCCCAACAAAGCCGAATCTTTGACCGTTTTTACCGTGTCGATGAAGCCCGTACCCGCTCCGGTGGTTCCGGCCTAGGACTCGCCATCGTTAAAACATTACTCACCCAAATGGGCGGTCACATTACGGTACAGTCCCAACCCCAGCAAGGCAGCACCTTTACCATTACTTTGCCCCTCAAATTTACCCATCAAAGCCCACCATTATGACCGAATCTAACGAATATAAATTGTTGTTGGTAGAAGATGATGTCATTCTGGCACGTTTTCTCAAGCTCGAACTGACAACGGAGGGCTATACTGTGCAGGTAGAGCATGATGGCTTGAGCGGTTTAATGGCGGCGCGGGAAGGTTCGCCGGATTTGATTCTGTTGGACTGGATGTTACCGGGGATGACGGGGGTTGAGGTTTGTCGGCGTTTACGGGCGACGGGATCGGCTTTGCCTGTGATTTTATTAACAGCAAAGGATGAAATTCCGGATCGGGTCGAGGGTTTGGATGCGGGGGCAGATGATTATGTGGTGAAGCCCTTCAGTATTGAGGAGTTGTTAGCCCGTATTCGTGCCCATCTACGTCGTAACCAAACGGAGGATCCGCTGGTATTACTGTTTGAGGATCTACGGCTCAATCGGACGACCCGTGAGATTTACCGGGGCGATCGCCTGATCGAATTAACCGTCAAAGAATACGATTTACTCGAATATTTACTCTCCCATGCGCGGCAAGTTCTAACCCGAAACCAAATTCTAGAGCGGGTTTGGGGCTACGACGAAACTATGGGCGACTCTAATGTAATCGAAGTCTATGTGCGTTACCTCCGAATTAAACTCGAAGCCTCTGGGGAATCCCGCCTCATCCATACCGTGCGGGGAGTTGGCTATGTTTTACGGGAAGCAAGTTCAGTGTAAATAACTTGTAAATAAAGTTTAAATAAAGTGCACATAAATTTTCTCAAGTTTCATCAAGCTTGAAGTCAACGGCAAATCAATGTAGAGAATAATGCAAACAAATATGCTGATTTTCGACCCATTCCGCTCAAAAATAGCCAACCATAAGATAATAAAAGTAGAAGATTAAGTTGCATTCTGAGGGGTATAGCTAGTGGAACAAAAAAACCTAAAAGCATATCTTGATTTAGTCCAAAAACTATTGGCTTGCCGACGGGGAGAAGAGTGGATTGTTCTGCGGCAAAATGAACATTTGGTTGATGAAAAGTTCATTGAAGTGATGGAACAGGTCGCGAATCATTTAGCCTTAGAAGG
>JBIKYI010000418.1:0-3509 GCA_044355355.1 Limnothrix sp.
GATCTTCTCCATGCCCCGGTGTAGATACCCGATGACTGGTTCACAATCAACGACGTCCTCGCCGTCAAGGGTGACAATAAGACGCAAAACGCCGTGCATTGAGGGGTGGTGTGGCCCCATGTTGAGCACCATCGGTTCGGTTCGAGTTTCGATTTTTGTCATTGATCCGCAGTTCTTCCCTTCGGCTTTAATGAGTCTGGTGGTGTGATGGTTGGAACCCCCATCATGCGTGGCGATCGCCCCTTTGTATTGAACCATTTGATTATAAAAATCGTTAGGTTGCAATGGGGGACTGTTACGCTAGGTTTGTTTACCTCTAGACATTATAAAGTTTCGGTTAACCATGACAAGCATGCCTTCTTTTCGGCAGCCACAACTGTTGATCCAGGCGTTGACCCATAGTTCCTATGCAAATGAGTCGCCATCAGGGTTAGGGGATAATGAGCGACTGGAGTTTTTGGGGGATGCCGTCCTAAAATTTGTGATGGGCAAGCTACTTTATGAGCGTTATCCCAGCTTTCAGGAAGGGGAATTAAGTCGTCTGCGGGCGGGTCTGGAAAATAATCGTCACCAATTGGCTCAGTTTGCGCGGGATCTCGGTCTAGATAAACGGCTCAGGCTGGGCAAGGGGGCGGAAAAGATCGGGGCAAGGAAGAACCCGGAGATTTTAAGTGATGCCTTTGAGGCTTTGGTTGGGGCTTATTTTTTGGATGCGGGGATCGAGGCGGCGATCGCCTTTGTGGAAGCCCTAGTGATTCCCGTCGCCGATCAGATGGTACAAAGTCCGGAAGATATCAGCCCCACCCGTAACTTTAAAGGGGAATTGCAGGAATGGGCATTGGCAAACCGGGGCGAAATTCCTCAATATCAAGTACTCAAGGAAACTGGCTCGGCCCACGATAAAAGCTTTACCATCGGCGTTTTTATCCAGGGGGAACAACTAGCAACCGGAACAGCCCACTCTAAAAAGTCTGCTCAGAAGGCAGCAGCGCAAGCAGCGTTACAAAAGTTAACTTCGTCAGGTTCTAGTGATATGGGTGCTCGATTTGCCCAATTTACAGTTGTTAGCGAATCGTATAACCCCTAATATGTAAGCGATTGATTCACTAATGACAATCTATTGTGAATCTTAAATTTTCACTGGAATTTTCAGTTGCCACCCCAAGGCTCTGATAAATTTCGATACAATAAATCGTGCTTTACTTTACAAAACCTAAATATTCGTTAACGGCGAAATCCCTGTGACTCAGAAACCTCTAGTTGCCCCAGACCACCAACTTGGTTCCCAGACCCTTACTCGCTACGATGCCGAGGCGATCGCCCGTCATTACCGTTGGCGACCCTGGCAAGTGATGTGGCGAGCTATCACTGTGCTTTGGTACTTTGGTTGGTTTGCACTGCACCTCTGGTTAGACGATCCGGACAAGCCCAACGAAGTCAAACGGGCAGCACTTGCCAATGAGTTACGGGAAATCCTCACCCGTTTAGGCCCCACGTTTATCAAGGTTGGACAGGCACTCTCCACAAGACCCGACCTGATCCGCCCTGACCTCCTGGAAGAATTAATCAAACTCCAGGATCAGTTACCCTCCTTTGACAATGCGATCGCCTACGCCATCATCGAAAAAGATCTAGGGCGCAGAGTCGATGACATTTATGCCGAAATTTCCCCCAACCCCATTGCCGCCGCTAGCCTTGCCCAGGTTTACCGCGCCCGTCTCTACAGTGGCGAAGAAGTTGCCGTCAAGGTACAACGCCCGAAACTATTGCCTGTTTTAACCCTCGATTTATACCTGATGCGCCTTGGGGCAAGCTGGTTTGCGCCCCTGCTTCCCCTCAATCTAGGTCACGATCTCACCCTGATTGTCGATGAGTTTGGCATTAAACTCTTCGAAGAAATCGACTACATCAACGAAGGTCACAACGCCGAAAAATTTGCCAATAATTTCCGCAACAATCCCCAAGTAAAAGTCCCTGCCATCTATTGGGACTATTGCAGCCATCGCCTGTTAACCCTCGAATGGATCCATGGCTACAAGCTCAACGAAATGGACAAAATCCGGGCAGCAGGACTCGACCCCGACGCAATTATCACCATGGGGGTCACCACTGGTCTAGAACAGTTGCTAGAACATGGCTTTTTCCACGCGGATCCCCACCCCGGTAATCTCTTTGCCACCTTCGATGGACGCATGGCATACATTGATTTCGGCATGATGGATCAACTAGACAATACCACCAAGGAAACGATCGCCAGTTCGATCGTGCAATTGATTAACCAGGACTACCAGGGATTAGCCAGGGATTTTGTTGAATTAGGCTTCCTTGCACCCAAAACAGATATCCGTCCTATTATTCCCGCCCTAGAAAAAGTATTGGGCAAAGCCATTGGCGAAAGCGTTGGCGATTTTAACTTCAAGACCATCACCGATGAATTTTCGGCATTGATGTACGAATATCCTTTCCGGGTTCCCGCGAAATTCGCCCTCATTATCCGTTCCCTCGTGACCCAGGAAGGTCTTGCCCTCAGCCTAAACCCCAATTTCAAAATTGTTGAAATTTCCTACCCCTACGTTTCCCGTCGTCTCCTCACGGCAGAAACCCCTGAACTACGCCGCAAACTGTTAGAAGTGCTATTCAAAGACGGTAAGTTTCAATGGCATCGTCTGGAAAATATGTTGGCGATCGCCCGTGCCGACAACCAATTTGACATCCTCCCGACCGCACAACTGGGCTTTCAGTACCTCATGTCTGAAGAAGGCGCAGAAATTCGCCGCATGATCCTCTTTGCCCTCACCGAAGACGATCGCCTCCACACCGAAGAAGTCCAAAGAATCTGGACATTACTCAAGGGCGAATTCAACCCCCAAAAACTCCTGGGGATAGCCTGGTCAGGCATTAGAACCTTTTCCGGCGACAGAATGGCAGAAGTCCTACCGAGTTTCGCCCAAATTCGGTCATAATTGGGGCAGTTAATTAAGTTTTGTAAACGAAAGACAATAAAAATGGAATATTACTACTATTACTACATTCCTCAACCGCCTTTCTTGCTTGTTGGGGTAGGATTTCTGATTGCTTTAACGAGTGGTTTAGCCTTCCAAAGCGTTTTGAAGTCAAAGGCACGGGAAATCGTCGCCAATGGTGAGAGTATTACAGATCAGTTGTCTGTCATCGAATTGCAAATGCCTTTATTCGGAATTGGTATGGGCATCACCTTGTTTTTGGCGAGTGGTTTAGAAATTTTCTTCGTTCCCGCTTGGCTCTGTTATACTCTCTCTTTGCCGCTCACTCTGGGGACTGTTGCCTTACTTTGGAAGCAATTAGAGCGCGTCTTTGCTATTTTGCGTAAGGGTGGTTCAGCTGCCCTTGAGGAAGATTCTTTTAGTATTTTCTAAATCTATTTTGCTGATTTTTTAAATCGCCAATTCAAATTTGAAGTGCAACACCTAGGGTCTTTCTGAAGAGGGACTCATAAGGATATTCTGATGTTAAGTAAAACAATAAGAAAT
>JBIKYI010000024.1:0-12239 GCA_044355355.1 Limnothrix sp.
GGCAAATATTCTCGCAATTCGCGGCGGATAAGGTTAATCTGATGCATGAGGGTCTGATTGATTTGTCGTAATTTCTATCAAACCCTCTTCTCCTCTTCTTTTCCAGTCTTTTGTCCTAGTAGTTAGGCAAAGGAATTACACCTACCGGGGAAAAAGTCTTTGCACAGTCCAGAGTCGGGAGGAATGACTGTCGTGGTGGTCGATGCGACAGAGTAGTCAATTGAAAAATTAGGTGTATTTTTTAATATTTCCCCCTCTGCATTTTTATAGGTTTTGAGATTTTGACTGATGCTCTTGTAAGGTATTCTAATGTTAGATTCGTTGAAAAGAAATCGTTTTGTTCTCCTGTTGCCAACGCAAAAGATTTAGGGGTTGACCTGTTGTTAAAGTGGGTAAATTTAAGGCTTTGCGGGGGGCAATGGTAGCAAGGGCGATCGCCTCCTCCAGACTACAAATTTGCCATTTGACGAGATTTTTAACCCCTTCAAACAGCGGTAAAGTTGTCCCGGATAATGTGCCATCGGGTAATCTGGCTGTGCCATTTGTGACGGTAATTTGGCGATCGTCCCAAGGGTAAACGCCATCGGGTAAACCAATGGGAGCCAGGGCATCACTGACTAAAAATGCACCTTGATGGAATTTTGTTGCCCGTAAAAATATTTCTAGCATCGTTTTATTGACATGGTTGCCATCCGCAATAAAGCCGCAATATACATCGGGATAAATCATTGCTGCACCCAATAAGCCCGCTTCCCGGTGATGTAAACTAGGCATCGCATTAAAGGCGTGGGTCACCATTGATGCACCATAGGCAAAGGCTTGATTTGCTTCTTTTTCCGTTGCTAAAGAATGACCCAAACTCACAATAATATTCAGTGAATTTAAATATTCAATACATTCATTGGTTGGATCAAGTTCGGGGGCGAGGGTCATAATTTTGATGAGGGGGGCAAACTCACCAATCACCTGTTTTAAATTATCTAAAGTTAAGGGCTGCAAATATTGCTCTGGATGTGCGCCACGTTTTTCATAATTCAAGAATGGTCCCTCTAGATGAATGCCTAAAATTTGTGCGGTATTTGATTCAGGATTTGCCCAAAGTTCTGCAAAAATAGCGAGCGATCGCCGAATATTTTCCAGGGAAGTTGTCACAATGGTCGGACAAAAACCATCAACCCCCTGCGCCCAAAGATAATCACAAATTGCCCGCAATTTTGGCAAATCATCAACTGTTACTTCGGGAAAGGCTAACCCCAAACCCCCATTAATTTGCAGATCCAAACCACCCAGGGACAACCAATCCCCCGCCATATCCTGCATATTATCCTGAAATTCTGGCGGAATCGGCGATGTGAGCGACTCTAGGTGGGTCAGGCAGCGATTTTCGTCCCATCTCAGCCAATATTTTCCCTCTAACCCCACCACATGGGCATTCATTAAAGTTTGTGCGGGGTTCTCACTTTGTTTATGATGAAGATTCGGCGTAACGTACATGAGCAAAGACCTATGAGTGCAACCAATCCCCTTGTCGGCATTATTATGGGGAGCGATTCTGATCTTCCCACGATGCAAGCGGCGATCGCCATTTGTGAACAATTTAATATCGCCCATGAGGTTGGCATTGTGTCTGCCCATCGTACCCCGGAACGCATGGTTGAATATGCCCAAACTGCCCATGAACGGGGTCTGAAAGTGATTATTGCCGGAGCAGGTGGGGCGGCGCATCTACCGGGGATGGTGGCAGCCTTAACACCTTTGCCTGTGATTGGTGTTCCTGTCAAAACCAGCACCCTCAGCGGTGTGGATTCCCTCTATTCGATCGTGCAAATGCCTAGCGGGATTCCTGTGGCAACGGTGGCGATCGGGAATGCAACTAATGCGGGTTTATTGGCTGTGCAAATGTTAGGCGCATTTGATCCAGAATTACTCAAGCAAGTACAAGCCTATCGTCAAAGTTTAAAAGATATGGTGATGGCCAAACAGGAGAAATTAGAGGCGATCGGTTATCAAGATTACCTCAAACAAATGTAGATCAAATCAATTTTAACTAGAAGATTGATCGCTTCATCAGCCCCTACTGTGTTGCCATTGATTCGATAGATCAATATTCATCATGTTTCGTAAGCCTTGCTTTTAAAAAAGTTTAACAGCTTGAAAAACGTGCAAAATCACATATTTTTAATCTGTACTTCTCCTGCCATGAAGGTGATGTTCTACGCCATGAACAAGAGAATCCATTGCGTTCTCTTCAAGCTTTACGACTAATTTCTGCTGGGTTGAGGTCGTCTTATTGATCATTTCTATTTCGCTGCTGACTGAAATTGTTGATTAATTATTTTGTATGAAACTATCGCCGCCGCGTAAGTTGTGGAATAGAATACGTGAGATCATTCGTCTTAAACATTACTCCTACCGCACTGAGTAGAGTTATTTGGACTGGATTCGGCGGTATCTTCCCTATCACAAATGGCAAGCAAATTGTCTCTTATTTGTGAACAGATTCTAACGTTGTAGTAAATTTGCTGTTGAAGTTTTGAGTCTCAGGGCATTCGACACGACAGAAACAGAACTCATCGCCATGGCTCCTCCGGCAATCATCGGATTGAGGAAAATATGCCAATGGCTGAGAATTCCGGCTGCGATGGGAATGCTGGCGGTGTTGTAGAGGAAGGCGAAAAAGAGATTTTGGTGAATATTTTTGAGGGTGGCACGGCTGAGATGAATGGCAGTCACAATGCCCTGCAAATCGCCAGAAATTAGGGTTAAATCACTGGCGGCGATCGCCACATCTGTGCCTGTACCAATGGCGATTCCCACATCAGCTTGGGCAAGGGCTGGGGCATCATTAATGCCGTCCCCCACCATTGCCACTTTGTTGTGATCTGTTTGGAGAGATTTAACCACCGCTGCTTTTTGGTCGGGATGCACTTCAGCATAGAGATCTGTAATTCCCACCTGTTGGGCGATCGCCTCGGCAGTAGCTTGGTTATCCCCGGTGAGGAGCACGACCTTTAAGCCCATTTTTTGCAAGCGCTCCACCACCTGGCGACTATTGGGTTTGAGTTGATCGGCGAGGGCAATGATCCCCAGTAGTTGGCGATCGCCAGCCACCCAGACCACCGTTTGTGCCTGTTGCTGCCACTGTTTTTCTTGTTCCTGTAAAGGTTGAGTTTCTATCCCCAGACTTTCTAACCATTTGGCTGTGCCGATGTGAATTTCTTGCCCCTGGATTAAAGCCTGTACCCCTTGCCCTGTAAAAGATTGAAAATTCTCCAGGCTCAATAGAGGTAAGTTACGGACTTGACTCTCCTGAAACAGCGCTTCGGCGAGGGGATGCTCAGAGGATTGCTCCAGGCTACCCACCAGCGACCAAAAACGATCATCTTCAATCTGACTAAGGTAATGGGTAACGCTCGGTTTGCCCTGGGTAAGGGTTCCGGTCTTATCGACGACGATGGTATTGAGATGGGCTGCAATTTCGAGGCTCTGGGCATCTTTTATTAAAATGCCATGTTTCGCGCCGACTCCCGTACCGACAATGATCGAGGTGGGGGTTGCCAAGCCAAGAGCGCAAGGACAGGCAATAATCAGGACGCTGACGGTAGTGGTGATGGCAAGGGATAAATTCCCGGCGATCGCCCAAAAAGTGAAGGTGACCAAGGCGATCGCCAGGACAACAGGCACAAACCAACCCGTGACCTGATCCGCCAATTTTTGGATCGGGGCTTTACTGCCCTGGGCTTCCTGCACGAGGCGGATAATTTGCGCTAAGACCGTATCTTCGCCGACATGGGTAGCTGCCAGGATTAAACGCCCGGTTTTATTGATGGTTGCCCCAATGGCGCGATCGCCCTGACTTTTTTCCACGGGCAGGGATTCCCCCGTCACCATCGATTCATCAATGGTCGATGAGCCTTCGAGAATAGTGCCATCCACCGGAATTTTTTCACCAGGACGAATTAACAGGCGATCGCCCACCTGCACCGCTTCAATGGGTAAATCGACCGTTTCCTCCCCTCGAAAAACCCGCGCTGTTTTCACCTGCAAACCCATTAATTCCTTGATTGCCGCTGCCGTTTTCCCCCGTGCCCGTTGCTCCAACAACCGTCCCAACAGAATTAAAGCAATAATCACCGCAGCACTTTCAAAGTAAACATCGGTTTTGATCTGAACAGACTCTAGCTGTTGTCTGAATAGTACGGCGATCGCCGAATAACCATAGGCAACCCCCGTCCCCAGCGCTACGAGGGTATCCATATTGCTCGTGCCATGGCGTAAATTTTTCCAGGCTCCCACAAAAAAATCCTGTCCTGCCCAAAACAAAATCGGTGTCGCCAAAAGCCATTGCAACCGGGGATCATGCCAAAACGCTGCAATAAAAGGAAGATGCAGCCCCAACATCATCGGCAAACTCCCCACCACCAACACCACACTTAAGCCCCCCGCAAACCAAACCTTGTGGGTTAACTCACGCATTTTTTGCTGTTGTTCCCGTTCCCGGAGTTGGAGCTGAGTTTGGCGATCGCCCTTTACTAGCGGAATCGCTTCATAACCCGCCTGGGCAACCCGTTCCTGCAAAATATTCAGACTCACTAAGCGATGATCAAAATCAACCCGCAATTGCTCTGTGGCAAAATTCACCTGGGCAAGCTCCACCCCCTCCAGCTTAGCTAATACTGTTTCGATGGTGGTCGCGCAGGCAGCACAGCCCATGCCCTTCACCTGAAATCGATAAGTGTCCATCGATTTTCCCCGTAATGTGATCCTTGCCTCCATGCTAAACCTTCTAGTTGGCTGTAAAGTCAAGGACATTCTGGAGAGTTTCTTAAAGTATTCGTAATTGTCGATCCCTTCCTCTCAGTTACAAACACCAAAAGTAACCAAAGAAAAACCCCTCCGACAGAGGGGCAAAGGGATGAAAGGAAAATCATGGAAAAAGGAAAAACCGGAATAAAACCATTAGTACAGCCAACTCTTGAGCTTACGTGCCACCTGGGGACGACGTAATTTACGCATCGCTTTACTTTGGATTTGCCTAACCCGCTCACGGGACAGGTTGAAAATGCCGCCGACTTCCTCCAGGGTGTGGGGTTGTTCGGAGGATAAACCATACCTGAGGGCAATCACTTCCTTCTCGCGATCCGTCAGCACATCACCCAAGACATCCCACAGTTCCTGGCGCATCATGGCTTCACTCATGCGATCTTCAGGCAATTGCAAGCCATCATCTTCGAGCAAATCGACCAATTCTGTGTCCTCGCCCTTACCAACACGGTGATTCAGGGATAGGGATTGCCGCCTTAGTTGTAATAGATGGTGGAGTTGCTCGACGGAAATATCGAGTTCCTGGGCGATCTCGGTTTCCGTGGGGTTACGTTGTAGGGTCTGTTTGAGGGTTCTTTGGGCTTTTTTGAGTTTGTTGAGTTTCTCGACGATGTGGATGGGCAAGCGGATGGTGCGGGCATCGTTGGCGATCGTCCGGGTAATGGCTTGGCGAATCCACCAATAGGCGTAGGTCGAAAATTTGTAACCTTTGTTGGGATCAAATTTCTCGGCGGCGCGGTTAAGACCGATCGCCCCTTCTTGAATTAAATCGAGGAAGGGTACGCCACGGTTGAGGTAGCGCTTGGCGATGGAGACGACTAACCTAAGGTTCGAGCGAATCATTTTCCGCTTAGCCACTCGACCCTTGTAGAGGGCGGCATTGAGCTGCTTTACGGTCTCGAAGTTGAGGGCGATCGCCCATTCTTCTTGGGTTGGCGATCGCCCAAGTTTTTCCTCTAACTCCAGACGACATTCCTCCGCATCATTAAAAAATTTAACGCTGTGGGCAAGTTGAATTTCTTCATCGGGCTTGAGGAGCGGATAACGAGCCATTTCCTTGAAAAAAGCACCCACTGTATCCTCATTACGGCTACGGGAAGCCCGCAAACTACTCGTCGCCGCATCGACATCGGAATACTCCGCCTCAACGGCTTTGGCTGATTGTTCGAGGTCAATCAACTCGTGTTCTTCTAAAAGATTTTCTGGGGCAATGAAGTCATCATCGACTGTGGTACCGATCTGGGTCGTTGTATCGAACATAATCCTACTAATTAATGACAGGCTAAAAAGATTTTTTGTGGAGAGGAACTGGAGCAGATGCTGTTTCCCGGTAGCAAGACACTGTTTGTGGCGTTAACAAAAAGCAACAAAAATTGCAATCTTCTGACTCTAGGGGGGCAAAAAAAACTTTTAAAACTGTTATACCCCCTTAGCTTTGATAGTTGTAAACGACTTTTTAATAAAAGTAAACATTTGCTTGCTCCCGACGAAAAAGTAGGCTTTAAAATGGGGCTGGAACTATCAACGAAAAAGCATTTAACTATTGCTAATGTATCAGTCTTACGGCTTTGAATTGTTTGCTTAAATACAAAATTAAGATTTACATCTAGGTTCGACACTTAAATACAACTAGACTGTAAATTTTTTTTGTGATTCCTTGCCAATCCTGTGATGTTAATGGTTTTTTGTGATGCGAATGTGACTGGGTTGGTTATTTTTAGATTAATAAATGAATTAAATGATCGCTATTAGTCGTCTTTTTTCGGTAAATACCCTGACCCAAAAAATAACTATAAAATGTTTATTTTTACTTAATGATCAAGGTCTCATAGTTACTTGATCTTTTCACTCTGTCTTGAGTTGCATATAGCAAAAAATGATTGACTGAAATCGCATTGATAAAAAAACATGGGGTATAGTTTGATGCGGTTGTTGTTGAGGAAAGGTTGTGGCTTGCCAATCACCTTGGGTGGAAGTTCTAGTGGATTCTGCTTATACACAGGGGTTATTTACTTATTCCATTCCGTTGGGTTTAGGGGTTAATCCGGGTGATATTGTCTTGGTTCCATTTGGGACGCAACAGTTGGGGGCGATCGCCATTCGTGTCGTGTCGGAACTCCCACCTGGACTTGATCCCCAGCAAATCAAATCGGTGCTGGAGGTGGTAGCAAGGGATTTTTTTGCGACCCACTATTGGCGGTTGTTGCTGTGGGTGGCGAGCTACTATCAGGCGGATGTGATGGGGGTGATTCGGTCGGCTTTACCACCTGGTTTATTGCGGCGATCGCAGGCAAGGGTGAGGCTGTTAAGGCATGATTTTACGCCCCAAGAGCTGGCAGTAATATCTCCAGTTAGCAGGCAACTTTTAGAATTATTGGCGCGGGGATCAGTCGAAGGGTATAGTACCAAATACTTAAAAAGTAAGATTATCTCTGTCCAAAGAGGTATAGAAGAGCTACGGGAAAAAGGTTGGGTTGAACGATATTTGATTACCCCCCAGGCGACGCAAATTCAGCGAAAAAAGCGGGTGTCCTATGTGGAGGAGGTGGAGAGCCTAACGAAAAGGCAACGGGAGATCCTCCTCGCATTACGACAAAATGGCGGTGAAATGTGGCTGGATGAGTTGGTGGGGGTGGCGAAAACGACGGCGGCAACCATTCAAAAAATGGCGACATTAAAGGCGGTGGCGATCGCCGATCAGGAACAATTACGCCTGCACCATACGCCCCACCAATCCCAGGATCAAGCTAAGACTTTAACGATCGCTCAACAACAGGCCTTAGAGATTATTCAGGGGATCAAGGGCTATGGCGAGGTTTTACTGCATGGAGTGACGGGTTCGGGCAAAACAGAGGTCTATCTCCAGGCGATCGCCCCGATCATTGCCCAACAAAAATCAGTCCTCGTCCTCGTCCCCGAAATTGGCTTAACCCCCCAACTCCTAGACCGTTTCCAAGCCCGCTTCGGTAACCGCGTGTTGACCTACCACAGCGCCCTCTCCATTGGTGAACGGTTCGACACCTGGCGACAAATGCTCCTGCCCCAAAGCCACATCGTCATTGGCACCCGTTCCGCCATCTTTGCCCCCCTGCCCAACCTGGGGTTAATAATCCTTGATGAAGAACATGACAGCAGCTACAAACAAGACCAAAAAGATCCCCATTACCATGCCCGCACCGTTGCCCAGTGGCGTGCCCAACAGGAAAAAATCCCCCTAATTTTAGGTTCTGCCACCCCCGCCCTAGAAACCTGGGTGAAATTTCATCAGACCACTCATCCTCCCCAGCCCGATCACTATTACCTCCCCATGCCAGAACGGATACAGGCACGTCCCTTGCCCCCAGTGCAGATCGTGGATATGCGCCAGGAAATTCGAGCCAAAAATTTCTCCCTCTTTAGTCCGCCCCTACGCCAAGCCCTTGACCGCATTGCCGCAACCCATGAGCAAGGCATTCTGTTTGTGGCACGACGGGGGCATAGTACCTTCGTTTCCTGCCGTAGTTGTGGGTATAAAATGACCTGTCCCTACTGCGATGTCACCCTGTCCTATCACTACATCCAAGCAGGTAGCACCTCCACCTTGCGCTGTCACTATTGCAACCACAGTGAAATTCAGCCGAAACATTGTCCCGATTGTCAGTCCCCCTATTTCAAATTTTTTGGCAATGGCACACAAAAAGTCTGGCAGTTACTCAAGGAAGAATATCCGGGATTACGTTGCCTCCGGTTTGATAGCGATACAACGAGTCGGAAGGGGGCACACCGGGATTTGTTGGGGCAATTTGCGCGGGGGGAGGCGGATATTTTGTTGGGAACCCAGATGTTAACGAAGGGCTTAGATGTGGCTCAGGTGACCTTGGTGGGGATTTTGGCGGCGGATGGTTTGCTCTATCAGAGTGATTATCGGGCGGCGGAGAGGACGTTTCAGACTTTGACCCAGGTAGCAGGGCGGGCAGGACGCGGAGAGCAACCGGGTCAAGTGATTTTGCAAACCTATGCGCCGGAGGATCCAGTTTTACAAGCGGTAAAAACCCATGATTATCAAGGCTTTGCCACAGCAACGTTGGAGGAACGGCGGGAATTGAATTATCCGCCCTATGGTCGTTTGGTCTTGTTGCGGTTTAGTGGGGAAAATCAAGGGTTGGTGGAGTCCACAGCGGCGGCGATCGCCCACCATTGCGAAGAATTTTTGACGATTGATGATGAGTTGTTGGGACCAGTTCCGGCGAATATTTTGCGTATTGCCAATCGTTATCGCTGGCAAATTGTGCTGAAGTTTGCCCCTAATCGAACCGAGTTACCCGATTTAAATGCATTACGGCAGTTTTGCCACCGTCATGTGAGTTTCTCGATTAATGTTGATCCCCTATATATCGATTAATTAAGCCGTTAACTATGCTGTAATCTTCATGCTGATATCGAGCCAAGGCGATCGCGTGATCGTGGCACTGGTGGAAATGTAGTCAATGCCAGTCTCGGCGACGGTGCGCAGGGTATCGAGGGTGATATTACCGGATGCTTCCAGACGAATGCGGGGATTTTCTGCCCGGAGTTGGGGAATTAAACTCGCCATTTGCGCCGGGGGCATATTATCCAGCATGACAATTTCGGCTCCTGCCCTGACTGCCTCCAATGCCTGATCCGCTGTTTCCGCTTCCACTTCGATCGCCAAAGGGTAGGGCATATGACAACGGACGGCGGCGATCGCCAAAGAGATCCCCCCCGCAGCCTGGATATGATTGTCCTTAATCATCACCGCATCATCCAGCCCAAAACGGTGATTTTGCCCACCACCCACCTGCACCGCATATTTTTCCAGCAGTCGAAAACCCGGTGTTGTCTTGCGCGTATCCACCAATTGCGTTGGCAAGTCAGCAATCTGCTCGACATACTGAGCCGTCATCGAAGCAATGCCACTCAAGGGCATCAACATATTTAACGCCACCCGCTCACCCATCAGCAGACTATCCAAAGCCCCCTCAATGGTCGCAATCACATCCCCGTAACTGCCGCAATCGCCCTCCTGCAAAACCATCTCCACCCGAACGGTCGGATCTAATAGCGCAAAAACCCGACTCACCAAAGGCAAACCCGCCACAACCCCATCCGCCTTCAGGATCAGCTTGGCTGTACCGATCGGTGCTTGGGTCTGGGTAAACAAAGACTGGGTTGTGCGATCGCCCCGTCCCAGATCCTCCCGCAACCACTGCAACAACAGCGGATCAAGTACCACCCAAGGCGGCAAATTCGCCACAAATCTAGCCATTATCATCCGCCGGATCAGCACTAGGCGAAGCATTATACAAATTATCTAGACGCTGCCTCGCATCCTCCACATCCAGCGATCGCACCACCAACAAAGGCTCATTAATCGGTTGCCCAGCCTCATCAAACATCTCTGGATGGGGCGTAGGACGTGGACGCTGAGTATTCGACGAATTCCCCTGCCCATTAGGATACAGACGATTGTCATTGCTCAACAGCATAAAACTACGCACCATATTGAGCACGGCGATCGCCGCGACGATACCAAACGCCAAAATAAACAAAAAATGAAACATACCCGCCCTCTAGTCCCCGACCCAACGACATCACATCGGTGAATTGCGTCATGAATATAACCCCCATTATCCCGAAAATCATCAGTCTTGCAAAGATCCCGCCTGGGACAAATCCCCAGAATCCAGTTCAACAGCGGACAATCTCACCCCAACAGATCAAATCACAACATCCAACAGAGCCATCCAACAAAAACAACAAAAAAGAGACAGCCTGTGCCGTCTCTCCATACTTCTGGAATTTGCTTAGATTGCCACAAACAAATGCTGTGGATCAATAGCCATCAATCCCCTAGAAACCATAACTCCAACGCGCACGGTAACCGCGAGCATCAATGTGAGTAAAGCAACTAGCACTCGCAATACCACCACGACTGCCCCACCAGCCATCCAGCATCTGGTTAACCTTCGGCGGAGCGATCCCAGCCACCACAAAATCAACCGCGTCCCCTGCCATATGACGGGAACGGGCAGAACCGCCAGCCTTACGATTACTTTCAGGATCGCGATACCAGGAATTGATTGTGATGGGCTTTGCGCCAACATATTCACGTACCTCTTCCATCACCTTCGCCACCTTGATGATATTCTTCACGATGGTTGCATCATTAGGAACACGTGTGCCATTCTTAGTGGCTTCTGCCCAACTGAAATGACCATTCGCCAGAATCGGTTGACAGAGATAAACGCTGCCATGACCAGGAAGGTTAATCTTGGGACCCGAAAAAGACGAGCTAATTTTGATCGTATTTGGCGCAGGAGCGTCATTGGGCTTATTGTTTGGCTCGTTACCGCCAATTTCAACGTGGGGCGGATAAATAAACCAAGTTGTCCGGTTTTTAGGGCCGAGAAAGACATCTTTCAAGGCAACCTTCACATGACCATTGACTAGGGACATGTCATAGGAATGAATACTGAATTCCTTTCCATCTTCAATGAAAACTTTTTGGTCTTCGGTAAGTTCTGCACCTTGCTTGGGTTCTTCCTTAAAGAAGGTATCGACAAGTACTTTGAGCTTGATATCAGACATGGATGCCCGCACCTCATGATTAGATCTCTTCTTAAGATATCAAGGGTCACTGCAATTGGATCAATAAGAAAAGCATATGCAAAGAAACTGCAACATTCATTGTTCTTTGGTTTTGGGGTTATTTCGGCAAATTTGATGGGGAATCTGTTGTTGCTGGGCAAGGTTGAGGTCTGTATTCGTGATCGCCATACTGCGCCCCAATGGCGGGATCGGTTGACTCTATACGGAGTGAAACGCTTATGGGTTAAGGTATGAAGGATTCCCTTCGGTACAGTTATGAGCATCGTTATTCTGCAATCTGTTAAAAAAGATTTTGGTATTAAAGAGATTCTGCGGAATGCTGATCTGAGTATTGACGAGAAAGATAAGGTGGGTTTGATTGGTGTTAATGGGGGCGGTAAGTCTACTTTGTTAAAAATGATCGCTGGGATCGAGGCGATCGATGGGGGCAAGCGGTTAGTGCGATCGGGGGCGAGGATTATTTATTTGCCGCAGCAACCGGAAATTGACCCGGAACATACGGTGTTGGATCAGGTGTTTGCGAATTGTAGTGAGCAGATGAAGTGGGTGAAGGAGTATGAGGATTTGTCCCACCGGATGGCGATCGCCAAGGGGGATGAATTAACCAGTTTGATGGGGCGACTGTCGGCGGTAACGGAGCGAATGGATGCGCTAAATGCCTGGGAGATGGAAACGAAGGCGAAGATTATTTTGGGTCAGTTGGGGATCTCGGATTTTGAGGCGAAGGTGGGCGCATTGTCGGGGGGCTATCGGAAACGGATTGCCCTGGCAGCGGCGTTGTTATCGGAGCCGGATTTATTGTTGAT
>JBIKYI010000420.1:0-3483 GCA_044355355.1 Limnothrix sp.
CGATCTTTGTCTCAAGTTGGTTGCGGAAATCACTTGTTTTTGCCAGGTCAACGGTATTCCTGGCGATAGCATTGGTGACTTTATGGGTTCTCTGGGGGACTATAGCGGTGAAGAATTGATGCGCATTGCGACCTTGGTTTGTGTCGATGGTTTGATTCCCCTGGGACCCGACTTTTTGCAAAAGATTCAAAGCACGATCCATGGTCTTTCTAGTGGTGAGCTTGCGAGTAATCCTGCCTTTAGCCGCATTGGTGAGTTTATTCCTGGGGGCGGCACTGATGGCAAACTGGCGTTTATTAACAATAGTTTTGATTCAATGAAGGGCTGGATGGAAGGGTTTGTTGCTTCCCATAATTTGACGACGGAAAAAATTATGAGCCATCTCAAGAGCTTTATTGATTTTTCTGATGACAAGCTGGATTATGTGGCGGCATTCCTTGATCTTAGTACTAATTACTACGAACATACTGGTACGCAAACGGTTGCCCGTCGTTTGATTGACCGTGCCTATGGCGAAATTTAAGCAAGATTTAGCCTGAATATGGCTTAGCTTGAATATGCTTATGCCTTGTGGATAGCATAATTTGCTAATTTAATTGGGGAGTATTATGCTCCCTTTTTTGTTGTTTTTTGTGATTATTTTGTGGGGAATGTCTTGGATGAATTGGCTCAATTGGCGGAATTGGCGGCAAGTTATCTGGCGATCGCCAATGATCTTGTTAGTATGTTTCATTTTTGTCACCACCTTGATGGGTTGCGCTCCAATGCCATCAGCTTCTTCCCTGGAAGCAAATCCCCGCACATTTTCTGCGCTATCAGTTGAATTTCTCGACGAATACCATATTCCCAAAGATGATTTTGAAGAAACAGAGGTTGGTGGACTTTCTGCCATTAGTTATGATCCCCGCCACGATGTCTATTATGCCCAAACCGATGATCGTTCCCTCAAGGCTCCTGCCCGTTTCTACCGTCTCAAAATAGATTTAGATGAAAGTGGCGCGATCCCCCAAATCGATAATGTCCGGATTGAGAGTGCCACAACTTTAATCAGGACGGAAGGGAAACCCTTTAGTAAGGGTCGCATTGATCCAGAGGGCATCGCTTTTTCCCCCCGCAATACGGTCTTCATTTCCAGTGAGGGAAATCGCACCCATAAGCAAAAACCGCTGCCCTTCGTTAAGGAATTTTCCCTGGATGGTCAGGAGCTTGGCGAATTACGCATTCCTGATCGGTTTCTCTATGGCAGTCCCACCGAGGGGGTACAGGTCAATGCTGGTTTTGAGGCTTTGGCGATCGCCGCCCCATCCCTTGCCCCCGAAGATCCTTTTCGCCTATTCGTTGCTCCCGAATATTCCCTCATCCAAGATGCCGCCGACAATAACATCACCAAACCCATTCGCTTCCTCCACTATGTGATTAATCCCATCGGCGATCCCGTCCTTATCGCAGAACATCTCTATCCCCTAGAACCCACACCCAACGGAGCCTTGGGCAATGGCTTAGTGGAACTGGCGGCCCTACCCCAGGAAGGTGAATTACTGAGTTTAGAACGCACCTATGGACTCTGGGGATTCGGCGTTAAACTGTTCCAGCTCAGTCTGGGCAATGCCACCGACACCACCAAAATCGAATCCCTTGCCGGGAATCCAGCAAGCATCACCCCCATTAAAAAGACCCTGCTTTTGGATCTTAAAACCCTGGGAATTGGACTAGATAACCTAGAAGGGATGACCCTGGGGCGAAAATTTGCCGATGGCAGTCAAAGTTTAATCCTGATTAGCGACGATAATTTCCGCGATGATCAGGTGAATCAGGTGCTACTTTTCCGACTGAGTAACTCAGCGGCTAATGCCACATCAAAGTAGGTTTTTTCGCCCACATCCCCATCAATCACCGTAAAGGGCTGATCGGGTTCCCCTAGATTATCGAGGATCAGATCTGCCCCGGTAAAATCTTGGGTGTCCGTATAGTTGTTCACCGTCACCACTGTCACTAAATCCGCATCACGGGAAGATAGCCAGCCATTACCAGAATCTTCAAACGCCACACATTGATCCGCTCTCAAATTCATTTTTTCTAGGGCATAGAGAAAAATATCGGGGGCGGGTTTTTTCTTGGGAACCATATCCCCAGCGGCAATTACCTCGAACCAATCGATCGCATCAGGCGCAAAGGAATGGGTTAGTAAGGCGGTGACATTATCGGGGGTCGTGGTGGTGGCGATCGCCAACCGCAAACCATTAGCGCGAGCTTCATCAATTAAGCGGCGTACCCCTGGACGTAACGGCAGTACCTCATTCGCCAACAGATCACAATAATGCTTCGTTTTACGGGCATGGAGATCCTTAATAAAAGCAGTCAAATCCTCCACTTCTGGCACTTCCGGCTGCCAATCATCAATATAAAAACGAATACGCTCCTTCCCGCCCGTTACCTTTAACAACTTGCCATACAGCTCCACAGACCAATCCCAACCCAAACCCACATCCGCAAACGCCCGATTAAACGCCACACGGTGAGCATCCTTTTCCGTATTTGCCAATGTTCCATCCACATCAAAAATTAATGCCTCAAGCTGTCCCATAACGATTACCTCAATGACTTGAAAATACCGTCATTCACTGTACTGGTAAACCAGCAAAACAAAAACCCCCTGTCTAGCTGACAAGGGGTTAAGTTCTATTCAGTTAAAAGCTCAGTTAGAACACTGTGCAAGTTAACCGAACTTCCCTGACGTTGAAGCGATCAGGAAGGCTGCGTAGGTAAGGATATATCCCGCCGTAAAGTGGGCTAAACCAACTACACGAGCTTGAACGATGGAGAGAGCAACAGGCTTGTCCTTCCAACGAACGATGTTCGCGAGGGGAGTGCGCTCGTGTGCCCAAACGATGGTTTCAATCAGCTCTTGCCAGTAACCGCGCCAAGAGATGAGGAACATGAAACCAGTTGCCCAAACGAGGTGTCCGAATAGGAACATCCAAGCCCAGACGGAGAGGTTGTTAACACCGTAGGGGTTGTAACCGTTGATCAACTGTGCGGAGTTCGCCCAGAGGTAATCACGGAACCAGCCCATGAGGTAAGTGGAGTTTTCGTTGAACTGAGCAACGTTACCTTGCCAAATACCGAGGTGCTTCCAATGCCAGTAGAAAGTTAACCAACCCAAGGTGTTCAGCATCCAGAACATCGCGAGGTAGAAGGAATCCCATGCAGAGATATCGCAAGTACCGCCACGGCCAGGACCATCACAAGGGAAGGCATAACCGAAGTCTTTCTTATCGGGCATTAGCTTGGAACCACGAGCATCCAACGCACCTTTTACAAGGATAAGTGTGGTGGTGTGGAGACCAAGGGCGATCGCATGGTGAACTAAGAAGTCACCAGGACCAATGTTCAAGAACAAAGAGTTAGTGCCGCTGTTGATGGCATCCAACCAACCGGGCAGGTACGCTGCACCAGTACCAGAAGCAATGCTATCGGCGTTGG
>JBIKYI010000025.1:0-12211 GCA_044355355.1 Limnothrix sp.
ACTCGATCACACCTATCTCGTTCGCTTGGTGCAGTATGACTTTGCGCCAGAAATTCTCGAAGGCAAAGCTCTCCCCCGATATCGTTTGGCAGAACGCGCCCTCCTGGCAAAACCTGCCAGTTATGAGTTACTGGTGGCTGTAACCCCCGTCAAAACCTGGCTCGATGGCAGTTATACCCTGCTCTGGCAGGTACTTGAACAGCAACCCGCCCCAACCCTGACAGATCTGGCAGATCATATTCATGTTTCCCCTTGACTGGTCTGATGTCTGATATCTGATGTCTGATATCTGAGGCTGGGCAAAAGGCGATCGCAGACAAAGAGCGTTCCCGATGCCACACAGATCGGAATGGTCACCAAATTCAAGAGCGGTACACTGATCAGCCCCAGACAAATAAACCCAAAACCAGCACTAGCGGGAAAAGCTTGGTAGACAATTTTGAGTTTTTGCCGGAACGATAAGCGGCGACGTTCTAGGGGCGAATCGAAAAAATCGAGACAGATAATACTTAAAGTCAGGGTCATGCCACCCGCCGAGGAGAGAATGCTACCTAAAACAGGGATAAAATTAATGGCAAATAGCAAGGGTGAAATGCTGAAAACTAAGGCGAGTTTTTTCAGTTCAAAGAGAATTGCGCGACCAATATCCCGCAGAATACCCACTTCGACAATTTCCAGGCGTTCAGTGCGAATTTTTTCGATTTGCTCTGAAAGTTGACCGTACCAGGGTGCGCCCAAAATTACGCCAAATTGCACTAGCACCAGCCCGACACCGATAAAAATTGCCGCAACGAAGACGACCCCCAACAGCCCCGCCAGAAAATTAGCGCCATAATCGAGCCAATGCAACCATTGCGGTAAACGGGCGATCAGACCATTAAAAATGCCATCAATCCAGGTATAACCAGCGGTGGCAGTGCGCCATGCCCAACGGAGGGAAAAGGTATAGAGAATACCGCCCAGAACAATGTTGACCCCCAGAGGAATGGCAAGGTATTGCAGCAATTTTGGATGACGGGAAAAGAGCTTGAGGGTGCGTAAGGGGTAGCTAGCGCCAAGGATAATGTCGAGGGGCATGATTTGCGATCGCCTAGGGTTGGGTAGAGGGATATGCCAGGGAAAAACCGAGATTTTTCAATTTTTGGTTAGACACCCGCACATTAAAGGGACGGGCGGAGGGTTGCGAGGCATCCCAAATGACTGGATCTAAATTATATTTTTTCGCCAAGCGTTCTAGCAGCACACAACGTTGAATTGGTTCATCGGCAACGAGGTTAAACAGCCCCGATAACTGCTGAGCACGGGCAAATTCGATCCCGCTGACAATATCCTCTAAATGAATCCAATTGCTATATTCCTCCCCTGTGCCGGGCTGGATTTTGCCCATGGTATTGCGGAAGATTTTTAAAATTTCCCGTCCTTCGCCATAAATCCCCCCCAAACGCAAAATGCAAACCTGGCGATCGCCCCCCGTGAGGGATGCCAAAATCTGCTCCGTTTCCAGCAAAATTTCCGCGAACACCGTCCCTGGTCGATCTGGTGTCGTTTCATCCACCCAAGCCCCATCATGGTTACCCACCACTGAATAGCTGCTGGTATAGATCACCTGCTTCACCGTGCTATTGCCTTGCAGAGCCGTTTTTAGATTCTGAGCCGTCTGCAAATAGGCGAGCCGATAACCCTCTTCCGTCCTGCCCTGGGAGCCAATACTGAGCAATATTAATTCCTGCCCCTCACAAATTTCGCGTAGTCCATCCAAATCCCGCGTCTCCAGCAATTTCACCCGCTGGGCAACATCCGCCAGTTCAGAGATTTTGCCGGGAGTGGTAGTGGTGACCGTTAACTCATGTCCAGCCTCGTGCCATTGTTTGGCGATCGCCCGTCCGACATAACCACAGCCAATAATCGCAATCTTCATACCCGCCCAAATCTCCGCTCAAAAAGTTTTAATTCCCAGACATTTATCCAGCATTAAGGTAGCCGATTTGACTGGCACTCGCAAAATTTGCCCCATAATGGCTAGATATAAATACTCATTGCCAAAAGTGCCGGAGTAAGCATGATCAACCAACCTGGACAAATGACTTGGAGTCCCGAAGGGGGAGCCTCGACCGGAATTTTGCATCTCAGGCTATCCCCCCTTGAGTCCTGGAAGCCCTACACAGAATTTCCCGATCACAGCAAACCAGACTTTCCCTCAACTTCTAAGGGTTATGCCACCTTCGTCGCCTTGATCAAACAACAGTGGCAATACGTCCGCTAGAAACCCATCTAAATCTAACTTTTCGACACCTTGCCAGGGGCTATCCGTTCGGGAATTCCCCTGGCTCCTTGTTTTTAGATGTTAATAAATGTAAATATTAAGCTGTTGCTTGTTGACAAGATATCCATGGGTACAATTGAAATCAGGCACTAAAGCTCAACATTGCCAACAAAATCAAAAGTCTAAAAAAGTTGTAGGGGAGTCATTTCTATGAAGTCTGTTGCGATCGCCCAAACGAGTGTGGAGCAAAGTGTAGAACAATTTTTACGGCAATCCGCTGGGAAGTGGCATTCCCAGAGGCGTTACTACACGCTCAATTCCAACAATAATCCCATCCTGGAGGCGACCTCTAAGATTGAAGTGGTTTTCCTCGATGGTGATCGCCCGGAATTACAAGAACTTGCCCAATTGCACCGCCTCACAGAAGACCAACCCTTTAGCTGTGGATCCAAAGTCACCTGGCATAGCACCTACACCAACGCCAATCGCCAGTCTTTAATCGGTGAAACCCTCTTCGGCATCAAGGGGAATGCCCTCTATCGTGACCGTGGCTTTTCCAATGCCCAGCCCGTCGTTGCCAACTTTGAAATGCCTTCCCCCCAACTTTTACGCCTATATTCCGCCTATGACGGGGCAAGCTTTGAGGAAGAAATTAAACTCATCGGACAAGCCTATCGCACGCGCCAAACCATCATCACGAAGGCAGGACGGGAAGTAATGATCGGTCAGTATCTAGAAACCCGTTGTTAATCTAGTTTTGCCCCGATAAGTCCCGTTCACAGCCACCAACCAGCAACAAAATAAGCTGTCTCTGTTTTTGACTTAATGGTCAAGTTAAAATGGGGACAGCATTACCTGGGTCATGGAGAAATATGGCAGGTCGTAAATTGGCATTTGATCGGGCGATCGCCCTAGGCAAGGCAATGGATTTGTTTTGGCAAAAAGGGTATAACGCCACGGGTTTAACGGAACTGCTGGAACATATGCAAATTCAGCGCCAAAGCCTCTACAACACCTTTGGTAGTAAACATGACCTCTTCCTCCAGGCGATCGCCCATTATGGGGATACCGTCGTTAAGCAAGTTGAAAACGAACTTTTCCAAGCCGGATCGCCCCTGCAAAATGTTCAGAACTTGCTCTACAACATCGCCGAAAACGAACCCCATGCAGACTGTCGGGGCTGTTTAGTCGTCAATACCATGGTTGAATTAGCTCCCCACGATCCCCAGGTGGCTGACCTCGTGGAGTCATTGTGTCAGCGCGTCGAACAGGCGATCGAAAAGACCCTCAACCAGGCGATCACCCAGGGCGAGTTACCCCCCCATTTTGCCAGCCATCAAACCGCCCGCTATCTTTACCACCTGATTTTGGGATTGAATGTGCGCAATAAAATCGCCCCCAATCCCCAGAGCATTAAAGAAACCATTGAAATTGCCCTCACCCTACTCACGCCATAATTTGCCCTGTCTGATTTATCCTGCGAACTTATCCCACAAAAAAACTCCCCACCATCAGGCAAGGAGTTAAAAACTTGAATTACCAAGTTATTAATCAGCAATTTAATTAGCAATTACACTAGTCAAATTTGATGTCTGATGTCTGAATAACTGTCTAGTCGCGGCTATTGATCGCAATTAACAGACGGAGAATAAAGACAAACAAATTAATGTAGGTCAAATACATCGAGAGCGCCGCAGAGAGATACTGTTCATTGCGATAGGTGCGGGGCAAAACATAGAAATCCACGACTGCACAGCCCGCGAATAGTAATGTGCCTAGACCAGAGATTCCCACCTCCAGCCAACTCGGTGTATACACACCAAAGAGACTAAAACCAAGCTGTGCCAGCAGAACAACGACCAGGGCAGTAACCCCCAATTGAACCGTTTTTGCTAGGGCAAAGCCATCTTCATCAGAAAGATTCGAGCCAATATTACGGGCGATGACAAAGGTTACACCGCAACCTAGGGCAGCAATGCCGACCCCTTGAATCCCTACGCCGGAAGTACCGATCGCCAGGGCAACCAAACCAGTGAGGGTATAACCAGATAAAAGACTATAAACCGCGAGTAAAGGTAGGGCGACACCATTATTTCCCTTCTCGGCAATCCCACGGGCAACGAAGAAGAGGGCGAGTTCACCGATGAGGGCAACCCAGAACGTCGGCATAAATAGACCGGGGTTCGTTTGGAGAATACCCAAGCCGCCATAGGTTCCCAGGGCAGTGAGAATCAGTCCGCCACCGAGGAAGGGTAGGGCTTTGCTGATCACATCTGAGCCAACGAGTGCTTTGCTTTGCGCTTGCCGGATGGCATCACGAAAATTACTTGTACTACTCATAAATGGTTTTTGATCTCAAAAATTGATTTCCTGTCTCTAATTGTGGCAAAAATCACGGGCGATCGCAGTACGGATTTCTTTACTGTTGGTAAAGCTTGTGGCGATAATGGAAATTGATAAAGCACAGTTGTCAGTGAACTAGATCACCATGCCGAAAACGGAGCGACGGACATTTTTACTTGATTTTGAAAAACCTCTTTCTGAGTTGGAATCGCGGATTGACCAGATTCGTGACCTCGCGGAGGAAAACAATGTAGATGTCTCAGAACAGATTCGCCAGCTTGAAGATCGGGCTGATCAGCTTAGAAATGAAATTTTTAGCGCCCTAACCCCTGCCCAACGGTTGCAGTTAGCACGTCATCCCCGTCGTCCCAGTACCCTCGATTACATCCAGATGATGACGGATGAATGGTTTGAACTCCATGGCGATCGCGGGGGTTCTGATGATCCGGCGTTGATCGGTGGTGTGGCTCGGTTTAATGGACAGCCCGTGATGATGCTCGGTCACCAAAAGGGACGGGACACCAAGGATAATGTCGCCCGGAATTTTGGGATGCCTGCCCCCGGTGGCTACCGCAAGGCAATGCGTTTAATGGATCACGCCAACCGTTTCGGGATGCCCATTCTCACCTTTATTGATACCCCCGGTGCTTGGGCGGGTCTAGAGGCGGAACAACTGGGTCAGGGGGAGGCGATCGCCTACAACCTCCGCGAAATGTTTAGCCTCGATGTTCCTATTATCTGTACCGTCATCGGTGAAGGCGGATCCGGTGGTGCATTAGGTATCGGCGTGGGCGATCGCGTCCTAATGCTCAAACATACCGTTTACACCGTTGCCACCCCCGAAGCCTGTGCCGCCATCCTCTGGAAAGACGCAGGCAAATCCGAACAAGCCGCCGCCGCCCTGAAGATCACCGCAGAAGATCTGAAGAAACTCGGCATTATCGATGAAATCGTTCCAGAACCAGCCTCCTGCGCCCATGCCGATCCGATCCATGCCGCCCAACTGCTTAAGGAAACCATCCAGAGAAACCTGCAAAAGCTCCTCCAAATGACCCCAGAACAGCGCAAAGAACAACGCTACCAACGCTTCCGGGAAATAGGTGTCTTTCTAGAATCCGCTTAAATCTAATCCGTGTTAAAACAAGACACTTAGATCGTAAGGCAACAATTGAAGGCTACAATGGTATATTGGTTTAGTAACATTTCGTAATACTAATTACCAGTTACTAAATTTCGTAAGGGTAAAGACCTTCAAAGCAGTGTGTGACGAGGCAATGCAAATTCTGCAAGCTTGTCTCATAAACGATGTGAGCAGATTTAACTTGACACGAGAAATCTCTTTGGTGAGTCCCGATATGGGGATTACCAGTTCTCAGTGTCGGTAATTTTAGGGCGAGGCTGTTTGTGAGCTTAGAAAAATTTCGCGTGATGCCTAGTATCACTTGATTCGTACTGGTTTTACTGTCGATACAAAGCAAGCAAGCATCACCACTCTTGCATGGGTATTCACCACTTATCTGTGGGTTATTGATCGCATCTTTTGATGAATGACCATTGAATGACTATGCCCTTCCGCTTGGTATCTTTGCCAACTGGAATTTGAACATTAGTCCCCATGGAAACAATGGTGATGATGTTTGCAAAACTAACTTGTGGGGTTGTCTTTGGGGCGATCGCCAGGTTGTTTAATCCTTTTTGATTTCTCACTTCTGACAAAACTTCTGACAAAAACAAATTATGACGACATCTTCTTTAAACAGTTCCAATAGTAGTTCTGGTACTCCTGCGACTGACGCTTTAGGACGAGACCTAGCCCAGATTGTTGCCCGTCCTGACCGCAATAGCCATGATGGACAAGTGGCAAGCATTCGCCCCTCCACGGAGGAAAGCGAGAAAAAAATGACCGAGGCAGTCTACACCATGTTGGAATCTGTCGGTGAAGACCCTGAGCGTGAAGGACTATTGAAGACTCCGAAACGGGTGGCGAAAGCAATGCAGTTTCTCACCCAAGGTTATAGCCAATCCCTGGAAGAATTGCTCAATGGCGCAATTTTCGATGAGGGTCACAATGAGATGGTGTTGGTGCGTGACATCGATTTCTTCAGTCTTTGTGAACATCATATGTTGCCTTTTATGGGTCGTGCCCATGTGGCTTATATTCCGAACCAAAAGGTTGTGGGTTTGAGTAAATTGGCGCGTATTGTGGAGATGTATTCCCGTCGTCTACAGGTACAAGAACGCCTCACTCGCCAAATTGCCGAAGCTGTTGAAACCATTCTCGAACCCCGTGGTGTGGCAGTCGTGATGGAAGGAATGCATATGTGTATGTCCATGCGTGGTGTACAGAAGCCTGGTTCCTGGACTGTGACTAGTGCGATGGTTGGTAGTTTCCAAACGGATCAGAAAACCCGTGAAGAGTTTTTGAATTTGATTCGCCACCAGCCTTCTTTTCGTTAGGATGAGCGACTAACATTCAACTAACGTGCAACTAAAAAATAATTTTTAATGATGCCATTAAGGACAGTGCTGATGCTGTCCTTTTTTGTTGACTAGTTTTATTGACTAGTCCTGGATGGTGGCTTTTAGGATAGGCGATCGCCAAATAACAGGGCATAGGTCGAAATCGTGCCGATGACAATCGCAATATAAAAAACCCGCGCAAACCGATCAAGATACAATGCCTTTTTCTTGTCCCCTGTTTCGTAATGTTTTTCTAGCATCAAACTCACCAGAATACAAAATAGACAAAGACCAAAAAAGATATAGAACCCATATTCGATCGCCACGGTATAGCCTGCCCCGGAGAGTTGGGCATTGATGGCGGTTAGTAAGACGGCGCTAGACAGCAGGGCAGAAATGGCAACTTTTAGACGTTCTTTGGAGAGATTTTCTGAAAAATAGAGGGTGGAATAAAGCACGAGTACCAAGAGGGCAAGGGGCAGAAGAGTCTTAATGAGGAAGACCGCGAAACGTCTTTGCAGGGTGATGTTGGCACTCAAGCCTGGGTAATCGACTTGGATATTTGTGCCGAACAGTTTGGGATTGCCTCTGGTGGAAGTATTGGGGAAATTGGCTTGGGCATATTGAATATTTTCAAAGTTCCAGAGTTGTAGGGATTGGTAGGGTTTTTTCCGTTCTTCTGGGTCTGTTTTTTGCTTTAAGCCAAAGGTATCGACGGCATAAATTAGGCGATCGCTAGGGATTTTTGTATTTTGAAAATAGATATTTAAATTCTGTCGGTCAAAGGGATAATCACGGAAATCATAACGACCTTTAAAATCACCACTAATGCGATAGAGTCGATAGTTTAAGCCATTAATTTTTTCCGCCTTGAGGGGGGCTTCTGGGTCAAAAATGGGGGCGTTCTGACTCACGGTATTGGCGATCACCGAGGGGAATTCAATCGCAAGGGCATCCGCACCATCCTTGTAACGCATCCAAAAATAAAAATCGGCAGAAAAACTAGAATTTGCTTCCTCCACACGACCCAATTTATTAATATCAATGCCTGTGTAGACAACCTCTTGTTTCCAGAAAAAACGATGTTCCGGCTCTTTTTCCGTGGGGAGTTCAACGATATTTCCTGCCGCTAATTCCGGTTGTAAATCGACGATCTCTAGGTGGGCAACGGCACTCAGTTGGGTCGGGGTGGAAATGAGCGATCGCCCAACAAACTGCCCGAAACGAATGGGAGGACTACTATCATTCGTATCATTAAAATAAATCGGTCCCATCAAACCATCCAGAGCAATCTGTGGACTATTGAGCGCTGCAAGTTGATCCCGAATCAGTTGACGATCTGCTCGATAGGTCGAGGGTCGATTGCTAATCCCTGCATCGAGAATTGCCTGTACTGCTACCTTCGCTGCATTGTTATAGGAAGCCCCCACATAGGTCGGGATTTGACCATAGGTTTGTTGATAAGCTGTGGCAAATTCCTGAGCCTGAATATCGGCACTATCAAAAATAATAGGTACAGCCATATTCATGCCATTTAAAAAATAACCCGGTGAGTTTTGCTCTTCTTTGTATTGAGCAAATAGGTCAGGGTAGTTTTCCCTGGCAAAGGTGTCATTACCTAATAGTTGTAAACCGAGACCCTGACGACGGATTTTAACCACAAACTCTTCCGCATGGAGATCATTCATGGCAAGGAAAATAATGCCTGGATTATTGGAGTAAGCTAACTCTTGAATGATACGATCCACATTGCCACTGAAATCCTTGGTATCGGGATTAATCGACCAAGTATTTTGGATTTTGCCCTGGGTGGCAAAGATTTCGGTAAAGCCTTTTTTCAGGGATTGACCATATAAATCATTGCTATAAATGATGCTTGCTTGTTCAAAATTTAAGACTTTTTGAGCGTAGAGACCGAGGAGTTGGGCTTGGCGGGAGTCGGTAAAGGTGGTACGGAAATAGTAGGGATTGCCCTGGGTGAGGATGTCGGCGCTGGCAGTTCCGGTGATTACAGGTAGTTCCTGGGCTTGGTAGCCTGCTCCAGCGGCAATGGAGGTATTGCTAGTGAGGTGTCCCAGAACGACGAGGGCAGGACTTTTGCTAATTTCTGCGGGTAAGTTTTTGGCTTTTTCGGGGAGGTTTTGATCATCGAATTTAAGGAGTTTAACTTCTTTGCCGTTGATCCCCCCCGCTTCATTAATTTGATTAAAGTACAGTTCGACGCTTTGGATCATTTCTTTGGCAGCGGCTTGGCGATCGCCCGTGAGGGGGGCGGCGATCGCAATATGAATCGTATTGCTGTCGTTGTTCGACAGGAAACGCGTCAAGCCAGCAAATAGACCGATGATCATTACCGTGGCGAGAACCAGGAAGCCAAACCGGGCAGATCGAGAAGCTTTACGCAGAGAGAAACGTTGCAACATGGTGAGCCTTAATCCCCAAACACAATCCAAAAAATAACGACCGTCACGACAATGGCAAGCACATAGGTAATTCTTGCTGACCAATCCAAGCGTTTGGCAACCAGCGTTTCGCCCCTCAGGAGGAGGTGATCACTGACAATGCCGACCAATATACTAAAAACGCTCAACCCAAAAAAGATATAAAACACATATTCAATGGCGGTGGTATAGCCAATTTCTGGCAGTTGCTTATACATCCCCACAAGCAATACCGTGCCGGAAATCAAGGCAGAAACCGCAATGGGTGGCCCTTCCTTCGCTAATCTCTTGGGGAAATACAGGGTCATCATCGGCACGAGGGACAGCAAAATTAATGGCAAAAGATTTTTGACCAGGAAAATGAGCGATCGCCGTTTCATGGTGATGGTGGCACTCAGTCCCGAAAAATCCACCCGATTATCAGTAGCAAACAGGCGAGGATCCCCCTCGGTTGAACTGGTGCGGAAGGTTTCCTTGGCGTATTGAATGCCTTTGTAATTCCAGGTGGAAGTGGAATAGCGCTTCCGTTCCTCGGAACCATCGACTTTCGGTAGCCTTAGTCCGAAGGTATCGATGACATAAATTAGGCGATCGCTAGGAATCGAAGTATTTTGAAACCGAATTTTTAATTGCTGTTCATCAAAGGGGTAATCCCGCAGATCAAAGCGACTCTTAAACTGTCCCCGCACTTGGTAAAGCCGATAATTTAAACCCTCAATGACATCAGATTCAATCGGTTCACTGGGGTTAAACAAAGGCTGATTGGGGATCAAACTTTTGCCATCAGGAAATTCGACATTGGGGACAACAGGTTGATCGATTGGGGAACGGAACCAGAGATAAAATTCCGCCGTAAAACTAGAGGATTTTTGATCCACACTGCTCAAGCGATTGAGATCAATGCCGGTATAAACCACATGTTGCCGCCAAAAATAATCATCACCGATACGCAAAATATTACCTGCTGCTAATTCCTTCGCCAAGGACACCCGCCCCCCATTGGTGACGCTGGTAAATTGTTCAGGGGCAGAAATGAGTTGACGGCGTTGGAACTGTGCCATGCCCACGGGTAAATGGTTCATGCTGCGATCGCCACTGAAGTAGAGCAACCCCGATAAACCATAAATGCCCTTTTGTTCGCTGTCAAAACCATTAAGGGCGGCATAGACCTGTTGGCGATCGCCCCTAATACTTGCCGGATCGGTCTTAAGAGACAACGACGCATTACGGAGAGCCTCCACCGCCATCATGGCTGCCTCATAAAACTTAAAGCCCACATAGGAAGGGGGTTTATTGTAAAGGGCAGTGTAACTATCCGCAAAGGATTGCCCATCCGCCCCGGCACTATCGAGCAGACCAGGGGAAGGCACATAAATATTGTTGGTAAAAAATCCTGGTTGTTTCTCCTCCTCTGGATAAGCCTCAAAACGTTGGGCTAATTCCTCCCTCGCTAAGGGCTGCGGCCCCATCATCATAATTTTCAAGCCCTGTCGCCGAATGGGAACCACCATGGCTTCCACCTGTTCCTCCTCACGGGCGGCAAGGAAAACAAAATCACTACTGGGATCGGCGCTTAATTCCTGTACCACTTCTGCCATGGACTCGACTATGTTATCGGGGGAAAGCTGCCAATCGTGGCGAATTGTGCCGCCGTTTGCAGTGAAGGAGTCGGTAAATTCTGTGGCGACATCTTCCCCATAGTCATCGCCTTGAAAACGGATAATGCTGGCGGTGTTGCGTTTTAAAACCTGTTGCACATAGATGGTTTGCACCTTGGCGATCGCCGAGCGCATATACACCGTGCGGAAATAATAGGGATTATCCAGGGTGAGGCTATCGGTATTCGCTGTCCCCGTGATCGCGGCGAGTTCCGCCTGACGATAAACTTCCCCAGCAATGGTCGAGAGAGCCGTACTACGATGTCCCAGCACAATCAACGCCTGACTCTGGACAATGTTTTGGGCGATCGCCTCCACCTCATCCTCATCCCCTTGGTCATCGAAACTGAGCAATTTAATTTGATGTCCACTGATGCCCCCTTTCCGGTTAACCAGATCCAGGTACATTTGCACACTGTGCACCGTTTCTTCACCGCCGTCCGCCTCTTCACCCGTCAGAGAAGCAGGCACAGCAATATAAATCGGCTGTCGATCGCCCTGACGTTGCCAATACAGCAGTGAACTTGCCCCAAACGACAACAGAAACAACAAGCATAGGGCGATCGCCCGCTGTCGTTTCCCCGTCACCAAGGCAAAAAAATTCTTTAAATGTTGAAACCAACCACTTTGATTAGACACAAACCCGATATCTAGAGCAAAATCAACAAACAGCATACTCTAGACTGCTTAAATTCGCTCAGAAGCAAAATATTTTTCCACCATGATGGGATCATCTATAGATAACATCCTATGTCTATTTTGAAGGGCGATCGACCGCT
This sequence comes from Limnothrix sp., assembly GCA_044355355.1. Lineage (GTDB taxonomy): Bacteria > Cyanobacteriota > Cyanobacteriia > Cyanobacteriales > MRBY01 > MRBY01. The sequence goes on from JBIKYI010000025.1 coordinate 11,945, forward strand.
TAAAAGCAAGCAAACATTAGCTATCGGCTGAAAAAAGCTGCAAAGGGTAGAAATCCAGAACAGACTTCATCCCAATAAAAACCACACAATTCAATGTAGCTACCTTTGGGAGAAAATTTCCAAGCTGATTATTTTTTGTTTAGATCACTTGTTGAGACTAATTCTTGGCTTAAACTTTGTTTGCAATTTGTTCGCCAATTCAAATTTGAAGTGCAACACCTAGGGTCTTTCTGAAGAGGGACTCATAAGGATATTCTGATGTTAAGT
>JBIKYI010000413.1:0-3550 GCA_044355355.1 Limnothrix sp.
CTAGATAAGATTGACTTTTACTGTAGTTGGTTTTCTGTTTTTATGAATCTTTCCCACGATGTATGAGCCTTTGGTTATGACCTGGTAATTTATTTAGGCTAAGGGACTGACTCATAAACTTCCTAATGAACTTCCTAAAATTATCCCCTGTTCGGGGGCGATCGCCACTCGATTAGATAAACCCGATGGGGCGCTTGATGATGAATCTACGCTAAAACAAATCCCGTTTACCCCGGAGTTTCGTAAACACGCGGAGGGGATCCTGTTGTTGTAAAGTAGCTTGGATAGCGGGATCATCCCAGCGCAAAAAGGGATTCGTCTGTTTCTCCAGCCCTAGGAGACTCGGCACAGTGGGGATCTGCTGTTGCCGTTGGTGGGTCACCCGATCTAGCCGTTGCTGTAGTGCCTGATTGTCTGGGTTAATGGCGATCGCAAACCGCAGATTTTTCAAGGTATATTCATGGGCACACCAGACCTGGGTTTGATCCGGCAGGTGACGGATTTTTTGCAGAGACTGTAGCATCTGGGCAGGATTTCCCTCCAACAGGCGACCACAGCCCCCCGCAAACAGGGTATCCCCACAAAATAAATGTCCCTGCTCCCCCGGTGCATTAGGTGGAAAATAGTAAATAATATGTCCTTGGGTATGTCCCGGTACTGCAAGAATCTCCGCCGTTCTGCCACAAATTGTCAGGAGATCGCCCTCCGCCAGCTCCTGAGATTGGTGAGGAATCCGCTGTTTTTGCTGATCATAAACACTGCCATAGACCACCGCCTCCGGAAAATGCTGGCATAATTGACGATTGCCCCCCACATGATCAGAATGGTGATGGGTAATCAGAATTGCCCGCAGCGCCAAACCCTCCCGTTGCAGATAACGCAGCACCACATTGCCATCCCCTGGGTCAACCACCGCTGCCCCATCCTGATCCCGTAAAACGAACAAGTAGTTATCGCTAAACGCAGGCAGACGAATAATATCCATAATGTTCTCAATAATGTGGCTAAATCCAACCCAACTTCAACGCATTACCACTGATGATAGTAAGGTTAGTTCTAGAATAAAGACAACAGCCGAGAGCCTGATGCAATGCCCCGTAATGATGAGTCCACTGCAATTCTGATGAACATCCAACAGGTCTGCGATCGCATTCTGAGCAGCAAAGAACTTACCCGTCAAGAACAGATGCAACTTATGACCTACTGCCTGAACGATACCCTCGTCACCGCAGCAGAACGAGCCAGCATTAACAGCGTCCTCGACGAGATCCAACTCGGTAAACTACGCTTCCTACGAGAGGGGAATCCGGTAGACCCACTCTGAAAACTCACTATCCTGATTTTGGGTGATCGCTGTTAGCCGCTCCCGTAACAGTTCTGTGATCGGTCGCTCCGTTGGTAACTCATAATTCTCCACACGCTTCACCGGAGTCACCTTCGCCGCCGTACCACTTAAAAAGACCTCATCGGCAATCAGCAACTCCGACTTATCAATGGGACGCTCAATCACCTCAATGCCCAAATGCTTAGCAAGGGTAACGATGCTATCACGGGTGATGCCTTCGAGAATATCCTGGTCAGAGCCGGGGGTAATGAGTTTACCTTCCCGCACGATAAAGACATTCATCCCGGATGCTTCACAAACTTTCCCCTGGGAATTCATTAACAGGGCTTCGTCAAAGCCAGAGGCAACCGCTTCAGTCTTGGCGAGGGCAGAGGCGATATATGCACCACTAATTTTGCCCCGGAGTGGAAAGCTACGATCCTCCTGACGACTCCAGGAACTGATGCGGCAGGAAATGCCATCGGGAGACAAGTAATCACCCAATTCTAGACCGTAGACGAAAAAGTCTTTTTCAATTTTGTGGAGACGGGGGGCAATGCCGAGGTCGGAAGTGTAGACGAAGGGACGGATATAGAAGGGGTTTTGGGGTTGATTCTTTTTAACGAAATCGACGATCACTTGCTCGATTTTTTCGGCAGGTAGATCGAATTGGAGAAATTTGGCGCTGTTGCTGAGGCGACGGCAGTGGCGCTCTAGACGAAAGAGTAAAATTTGGTTGGCATCGCTCGGATCTGGGATGCCCCGCAGTCCACCAAATGCGCCTGTCCCGTAATGTAGGGCATGGGTGGCAATGGAAATGTTGGCTTCAACGAAGGGAACAAATTTTCCTTGGAAGTAGGCGGTGGTGAGAAAATTATGCATGGGCGTTGGGACAGGCGTTGGGTCTGGTAATGGAGGCGGACAGGGGGCGCAGTAAAAAATCAGGCTTTAGCGTTGGAGCCATCCTTTGAGTTTTTCCTGTTGCTGGGCGGATGCCTTGGGATTTTTCTTGACTTGGTAACTGCTGGGCTGGGGTTCAGCGAGGGTTACGGCAAGGGTTTTTAGTTGGTCTTGCTGAAAAATCGTGATCGAAATTGTATCACCTGGTTGGTAGTTCTGAAGGCGTATATTAAGTTGTTCTGCGGTGACGCGGTGGCTGGCGATCGCCAAAATTTCATCCCCTGGATCGATTCCGGCACGGTGGGCAGGGGAACCGCTGGTGATGGTTTGGACGAGGGTGCGGTTATTTTCATCCTTGGCGATCGCCCCCAGGAAGGGCGTTTTTTTGTCGTCATAGATGGGGGTGAGGGTTAATCCAAAAGGTTCTAGATATTCCTGAAGGGGGAGTTCCTCGGTGGTGTGCAGATAGCGCTGGAAAAAGTCCTGGAGATCGCACCCTGCCACTGCCGCGATCACCTGTTCCACTTCGGCGGGGGTAAAGCCAATTTCGTCTTTGCCGAATTGTTGCCACATCTGCGCCATGACATCGTTCAAGGATTTGGCGTTGTGATGGCGATCGCGAATCAACAGATCCAACATCAATGCCACCATTGCCCCCTTGAGGTAATAGGACATCTGATTATTATTACTATTGGCATCACTGCGGTAGAGCTTCACCCAAGCGTCAAAACTCGATTCCGCCAAGGGTTGCACCAGTCGTCCCGGCGTTGCCAAATAGCGGGAAATATCTTTACTGAGGCTCTCTAGGAAAAACTTTTCATCGTACACATCCGCCCAGAGGGGAATGATCAAATCGTAGTAACTGGTCACCCCCTCGGCAAACCACAGGGAAGGGGTGTAATTTTCCTGTTCGTAGTCAAAGGTCTCTAACGACTTGGGACGAATGCGTTTGACGTTCCAGAGGTGGAAAAATTCATGGGCAACCAACTGCATAAAGCGGTGGTATTGTTCCTTGTTGTTAAAGGCAAAGCGCGGATAGTTCAGGGAACAACTTTCCTTATGTTCTAAACCGCCATAGCCGCCACTGGATAGGTGCAACAGGAACATGTATTCGTCGTAGGGTAAGCCATCGCCATAGATGTCGGCTTCCACTTGGATGATTTTTTTCGTGTCGGCGATCGCCTGGTCGATGTCCAGATTCCCCTCTCCCCAAACCACCCAACGGTGCGGCTTATCGCAATGCAAAAACTCATAGCTCTCATGGATGCCCACCTCCACCGGACTATCCACCAACACATCAAAATTCTCCACCCAAAACTGGGTTTC
>JBIKYI010000078.1:0-8644 GCA_044355355.1 Limnothrix sp.
CCTCCTCAAACAGCGGCAAAGTGGTACTTACCTGCCAAGCTTCATGGGGAGGCTCCACCGACAGCACAAAGGATTGATCCTCATAACCCGCCACAAAGAAAAAGAGGGCAGCCCCATTGAAATAACCATGGGTACTGTCCAGATGGTTGGTGCGCACCGTTAACTCGTTGGCAAAGACCCGGTAGGTGACGGTAATCTCCTCAATGCCTGCGGTGTCAAGCTGCCAGTGGTTTTTGGCAATTTTGCGCCAGGGGATGGGCTGGTTCGATTGGGAGGCGATCGCCACAAAATCCTGCACATGGCGGGCATATTCCCGCACCAGATAGGAACCTGGAGTCCAGACAGGCATTTTTAGATCAAGCTGAGGTTGCGACCAATGACTCACCGAGAGGGTCACCTCAAACAAATGGTTATGGGGGTTGGGCATTGCTACCCCATAGGCGATTTCTACCGCCGTATCCTGTTGAGTTGTACCAGCAGTCTCCGAAGCAAGAGTCACTTGAACCATTAGAAAATTGACCTTAAGCCCGTCCGGCTAAATTAGATAACTGTTTGAAATTAATAAAGTGAATAGTATCATCGTCCATCTCCAGCCAGCCTTTGCTCTGGAGTTTCGTGAGGATGATCTGCACTTCCTTGGGTTTAATATCTGCCACTTCCGCCAAATCTGTTGCGGGAATATTGATAATCTTCATCCCTTGATCAGTTGCCTCCCCATAGCTCTCGGCAAGGTGGATCAGGGTCTTGGCGAGTTTTAAAGCGGGGGGATGGTTGCGCCACTGGAAACGGGCATTGGCATTGCGGAGTCTTCTGACCATGAGTTGCAACATGCGATGGTGCAGTTGGTGATCACGGAAGAGGGTCTGGATAAATCTTTGGGCGGAGATGCTGAGGAGTTTCACCTGGGACAGAGCAACCACATCGGTAGAACGGGGAGATTCGTCCAGAATAGCCATTTCACCGAAGAAATCCCCTTGCCCCAAAATGGCGAGGGTCATGGTGCTGTTCTCTCCTGTTAAACGACGTACTTTTACCCAACCAGACTGAATAAAGTAAACGGCGTTACCCCAGGAATCTTCCATCAATACGGCGCGTCCTGCCGGGTATTCAAGCTCGGTCGTAATTGAAAGGAGGGATTCAATTGTTTCGGGACTGGCATTGGCAAATAGGGGAAAAAGCTCGCTAAAAGCTTTGTTGTCCATGAAATACTACCGGGATAATCAGAACAAAAGTAAGTTGCAGCAGTAGATGTGAAGGTTATTTTGATGGTCTTCATTCTCAAGGATAGCCTACTTTCCGTGGCGCAATCGTGGGGATCTCTCTCTGAAATAGCCCATCTGTCTACTCACATGTCGGGGCGATCGCCAACCAAAGTCTAGTGCTAATTTCACCCTTAGCCATTAAAAACCTGAGGAAAGTCAAGTTCCGGATTCATAAGTTTTATTGATGTATCTTCGGTATATGTACTGATGGATGATCCTGTCGCCCAATGATAATTTGTTCTAGAGCAAGGCGATCGCCAATGGGCAGGATTTTGCTCAGGGTTCATTGTTCTCTCGATCAACATTGATCGACATTCTATTTCTATGAATACTTGGCTATTGCTCGTCAAGAATAGTGGGCTAATGAGAGACAAACCCCAAACAGGGTTTACCGTCATTGAATTATTGGTCGTTATTATCATCGTGACAATCCTGTCTGCAATCACCTTACCTGCCATGCTCAGCCAATCGATGAAAGCGAGACAGTCAGAGGCAAAAGTGTTTGTGAGTGCTGTTAATCGGGCACAACAAGCCTACAGAACGGAGAATGTTGTCTTTGCAGAGAGTATGGCGCAACTCAATTTACTTGGGGAGCAGCAGTCAAAATATTATGCCTACAATTTCGCAACCTCAACACAACAGGGTTCAGTGATGGCCATTCCCCTAGTGGATCAAGGCGCAAAGAGTTATGCCGGGTCAACGGTGGTCAGTAGTCACGAGGCAGCCATCCCAACGATTATTTGTGAAACAACAGCGGGAAATCTTCCTGTTGAACCAATCTGGAATAGTACCAATGAGACTTTAGATTGCCATAGCTCCATGAAGGCTGTCACAAACTAGCCTACTTAAATTTGATTTCCCTAATGCAATCGCTGATATCTGATGGCTGAATATCTGAACCTATTGTAATTTTTGTAAGGGGTGCGTAGGGTACTAGGATAGGTTCGCCATAATTTGGGGTAAAGCCCCCAGAACTTATCCGTAAAAATGCCGTGCTAGATACCCTTGATCTTGATCGCTCCATCTCTAAGGCAAGCTATAAGCAACAAATTGAAGAGTTGATGCAACAGTTGCGATCGCTGCAAAATGCCTGCTGGCAACATCAATTGTCTGTGACGGTGGTGCTGGAGGGTTGGGCAGCGGCGGGGAAGGGCGCATTGGTCAAGAAAATGACGAACTATATGGATCCCCGTGGGTTCTCGGTGTTACCGATTTTTGAGCCGTCGGAGCGTGAGGAATGTTACCCATTCCTTTGGCGGTTTTGGCATAAGTTACCGGAGCGGGGCAGTATCGCGTTTTTCTATCACAGTTGGTATACCCATGTGCTGGAGGCTCGGCTCTTTGATCGGGTTGATCCAGTGGAGGTGCCCTTGGTGATGCGGGAGATCAATGGTTTTGAGCGGCAGTTGGTGGATGATGGTATGGCGATCGCCAAATTTTGGATTCACCTGTCCAGAAAAGAACTTAAAAAACGCCTGAAGCAAGCCGAAAAAGACGAATTAGAAGCTTGGCGGGTACGTCCAGAGGATTGGCAACAGGAAAAAAATTACAAGGAATATAGCGCCCTTGCCGAAGAAATGCTGATCCACACCAGCACAGGTTCTGCCCCCTGGGTTTTGGTGGAAGGCAATGACTACCGCTGGGCAGAAATTAAAGTGCTGTCCCAACTGATTGCAACCATTCTCGAAGCCCTTGACCTCCGTAAAATTGCCCTCCCCTCAACGGTCACCCTAGAGCCTCAGAAGGCATTACTACCGACAGAACCGAATTTTTTGGCGAAGGTGGATCTCAGTTTAAAGCTCAAAGAAAGTGACTATAAAAAGCGGCTACGGGCAGCACAAATTCAATTGCGGCAACTCCAACTAAAAATTCACCAGGCGAGATTACCCGTTTTACTGCTGTTTGAAGGTTGGGATGCGGCGGGTAAAGGGGGCGCAATTAAACGTCTAACGGATGTGCTGGATCCCCGCAGTTATAAGGTGAATGCCTTTGGTGCGCCGACGGATGAGGAGGGCCGTTACCATTATCTCTGGCGTTTTTCGCGACATTTACCGGGGACGGGGACGATTGGTATTTTTGACCGCAGTTGGTATGGACGGGTGTTGGTGGAGCGGGTGGAAAATTTTGCCACGGAAGAGGAATGGCGACGGGCATACCGGGAGATTAATGAGTTTGAGGCGCAGTTAGTTCGTAAGGATTATGTATTCCTGAAGTTTTGGTTGCATATTGACCAAGATGAGCAACTACGGCGATTTGGGCAACGCAAGGAGGATGATTTTAAGCGCTACAAATTGACGGATGAGGATTGGCGGAATCGGGAACGGTGGGGGGAATATGAGGTGGCAATTAATCAGGCGATCGCCCGGACGAGTACCCCGGCAGCGCCTTGGACGATTGTGCCAGCCAATGACAAACTCTATGCGCGGGTGTTTGTGATCGAAACGGTGATCGAGGCGATGGAATATAAGCTGAAGCAACTGAAAAAGTCTTCCTAAACAATTGTCCTAACAAGTTATCCTAATTTCTGGGCAAGGGTTGGATGTCGTCGGTGTCGATTTGCTGGAGTGCTTGGAGAAGACTGGCAACGGTTTGCTGACTGCGTGGATCGATCCAATCGGCGGCAATTTCCGCGAGGGGTACGAGGACGAAAGCACGGTCTTGCATGTGGGGATGGGGAATATGCAGGTGGGGCAGGTCAATCTGGCGATCGCCATAGAGAATGATGTCAAGATCGAGGGTTCTCGCGCCCCAACGTTCCTTTCGTTCCCGCCCAAATTGCCGTTCGATTTGGAGCAGTACATCCAGTAATGGCTTCGGTTCGAGGCTCGTGTGGCAGGTGAGGCAACCGTTAATGTAATCGGGTTGGGGGGGGCCAACAGGTTTGGTGCGATACCAAGTAGATGTGGCAATCAGTCTGATTTCTGGGTGTTGCTGGAGTTGTTGGACAGCGCCATCTAGGGTCTGCAATGAATCACCTAAATTACTCCCCAAGGCGATCGCCACTGCGGTTGTCATGGTATTGCTCTCGATCATCTGCAATGAATGGGCAGCATCATACCAAATTTATGCCAAAGCAGTTAAATCTAACCCCTCATATTTTTGGAGAAAAACGAGTAATTGATCCGCAATTTTTTTCACGCCACCTGCAACATTGGACTCGACATTTAAGGGCATCACCGGATCATGCAAGGATAGGCGTAACAAAAACCAACCATCTTCATCCTTGGACTGGCAGGCAACGCGAATCCCTTCATGATTTTTAGGTACAATCTGCCAAGATTCTTGCTCGGCAGCGAATATTTTGAGGTCTTCAATGACCTGTGAGCCATAGCTTTTAAAATCTGTCTCTAGGATTTTTAAACGAAATTCTTCGCTTTCTACAGGTTCCTGTAAATTGGCAATTAAATCGAGCACGGTTTGCCCTTGTGCCTTCAGTTTGGCGACTTCGATTAATAATTTAGTGATCAGATAAGCACCATCATCAAGAAAGTAATTTTCTTTCATTGCACCGTGACCGGAAGTTTCAATAGCAAGCCATGATTGTTCCCCTTCGCGATTCAGGGCGATCGCCTGGTTGATGACATTTTTATAGCCGCGACGATAGCGAAAATGTTTACCCTTTAAATCGGTTTCAATGAAGCGGGTTAGACCATCGGAGGTGATGGAATCGGTGACAATGGTTGAGCCGGGATGTTCCCTTAAAACGATGGTACTGAGGAGGGCAATGAGACAGTTGCGGTTTAATTCTTTGCCACTGGCATCGACCGCAGCACCGCGATCTACATCGGTATCAAAAATAATGCCAAGATCGGCTTTGTTGGCAACCACTGCCGCACAAATGGATGCCATTGCCTCTTCATTTTCCGGGTTGGGAATATGGTTGGGAAACATACCATCCGGCTCTAAAAATTGGCTGCCCGTTGTGTCTGCACCGAGGGGTTTTAAGACTTGATCCACATAGAAACCACCGGAACCATTGCCCGCATCAACAATAATTTTTAGACCCTTTAATGGCTGCTCAAAATCAGTTGGAGAATTCACACCATCGCGAATTTTTTGGACTAATTGTCCCGCATAAACTGCCATAAGATCTTTCGTTTCACATTCCCCTGGGGTGGCAGCGGCGGTAAATTCATTGGCACTGGCGAGGGTCAAAATGGCGGCGATATCGGGTTTATCCAGCCCCCCTTGTTTTGTGAAAAATTTGAGACCGTTGCGGTTAAAGGGCAGATGACTGGCGGTGAGCATAATTGCTCCTTCGCAATCAAACCCTTCGGTGATCGTACTCATAAACATTGCTGGAGTGGAGGCGATCGCCACATCATAGACCCGACAACCCATGGCGGTTAAACCTTTGGTGACAGCCTGCCGGAGGGATTCCCCTGATAGACGACTATCCCGACCGACGGCAACGGTTAATTCGGTCGCTGGTTTTTCTAATCGACTCCCTAACCAGGTGGCAAATGCCATGCCTAATCGCTCAACCCGTTCCGGTGTAAGGTTAACGGCTTCCTCGGCGATGCCTTCTAGGGCGACCCCACGAATGTCTGAGCCATTTTGTAGTTGCTGCCAATTGAAATCGGTCATGGGTTTGCTGCTGTCGTTTGTGATGTCGTTTTTTCCCATGGTAGAGAGGGATAATTTGCCCATGGCAGTTTGATTATTAATTCGTTTCAATCTGTCTGGGGATGTCTGCGTTCTCGTACAAAAAACAGAAATGCTTAAACAAAAAATCCGGCGATCGCCCTAGAGCATCACCGGATTGATTTGTTGAATTTTGTTGATTTTGTTGATTGTTACGATGAATCTTAGGCTGACTCGGTTCTAGAGCGCTCCCGCAGCGGTTTTATCAATGACCCCAAAACCAAGGTGAGAGGTAATATTCAGCGCTTGGATCACTGCCTCGCTGTCTGCGCCCTTAAGGTAATCGATTACGGTGACGGCACAATTACCCTGTTTCACTGCCCAAATATCCTTGGGTTGCAGTCCCATCAGGCGACAAAGTACCACTTTATTAATGGCATCATGGGCAACGACAATGCCCACTTGGTTGGGGGTTTGGCTATATTTCGCCACAAGCTCATCCCAGGCGATCGCCGCCCGATCCCACACGCCCTGAATATTTTCCCCTTCTGGCATCTGTACCGTTTCCGGGGTGGACTGCCATTCTGCGAGCATACCGGGGAAATTCGCCTCAATCTCGGATTCCAACATCCCTTCCCATAAACCATGTCCAATTTCTACAAGCTGATCATGGGTATCGAGGGGAATGCCGGGGTGCGCTTCGAGGATAATTTCAGCGGTTTCCTTCGGGCGACTCATGGGGCTAGTCATGGCAAAATGCAACTCGACATCCTTAAGAAATTCCTTGGCTTTGGCGGCTTGGGCACGACCATTATCGTTGAGGGGAATATCCTTCGAGCCTTGGAAACGTCCCTCGCGATTCCAGTTGGTTTCACCGTGGCGCACCAATAAAATACGCAAGCCGGCATGTCCGGGACGGAAGGAGGGCAATTTCACGCCGAGGTGGGCGGTTTGGTTAATGGATTCAAATTGCACCGTCTCGCCGAGTTGTCCGGCAAAATTCAGGACGCTGATACAGCAATTGGATTGTTGAATGCTTTGGTATTTGCTGGGGGGCATCCCGGCGGCACTCATGAGCAAACAGCGGTTAATGCCATTGTGGGCAACGATCAGGACGGTTTCACCTTGGTGTTTGGCTAGGAGTTCGCGCCAAAAATCTTGGGCTTGGGCATAGAGACTTTGGATGGGGAAATGTTCTGTGCCATCGGCGAGGGTCATGGAGAACTCCCCTGGGTTTTCGTGCCATTGGCGATATTCTTCGGGGAATTTTTCCTTAACTTCGGTTTTGAGCATTTTTTCCCAGTTGGGCAGGTCGATCTCCCGTAAACCTTCGCTGGGGATGGGGGCGGGGGCATCGGTCAGTTGGCTATGGATGACCTCTGCGGTTTTGGTTGCCCGTTGGAGGGGACTGCAATAGATGGCGGCGAAGTTGATGCCTCTGAGGGTTTGCCCCAAGGTTTTGGCATCGGCGATACCTTTGTCGGTGAGTACTGACTCGTCACAACGTCCTTGGATCATTTTGAGGGCGTTGTATGTGCTTTGTCCGTGACGAACGATAATGACGTGGGTTGCCACCTGGGTATCCTCCGATTGTTAGTTTTGGGGGTTTTGGTTTGGGAAAAATTTTGGGGCGATTTTTGCCTACACCATAGTATCGGATGACGGGCGATCGCCTACCCCAATCTCATAAATAACTATGCTAATTTTGGGACAGGATGAAAGGCTGTTCCGTACAAGGGATTAATTATGACGACTCAAACGCCTACTAAGACGATTTCTCTAGAGAAATATTTAGCACGAGAAGAGCAAGCTATTGATCGGCATGAATACATCCAAGGAGAAGTAAGAGTCGTTCCTTCTGAATGCCTATGCCATAGTTCAATTTGTGGCAATCTTATGGTTGCCTTGGCGACGGGTCTAAAAAGTAAGCCCTACAATATTTTTCATGCAGCGCAACGATTATGGATTCCTTCTCCGCAGGTCTTTACCTATCCAGATGTAATGGTGACAACGAAACCTTTAGTATTTCAGGAAGGGCGAACAGATACGGTGCTAAATGCTTGCCTGATCGCAGAGGTTCTTTCGCCATCAACGACGAATTATGACCGCAGTGAAAAGTTTCAATATTATCGTTCTATTCCAGAATTTCAGGAATATTTGCTCATTGAACAAGACCGCATTTATGTGGAGCATTTCTATCGGCTTGATGCAAAAAAATGGAGTCTGACGGAATATACAGAAATTGAAGATGTGATTTCTTTTGGTTCTGTAGGCTGTGAAATTTCCCTTGCCGATATTTACGAAGACTAAGATCCCCGACTTCTTCTTCTACACGATTAAAAGTCTCACGTTTCACCACAGAAGTTGGGGATCTAGGGTAATCCGCTATATTGAAGGAATATTTGTTGTCTGGATGCACTTATGGCAAGTTGCCTCTTTCTGGCAAGGAATCATGGTGGCAAATTGATTGCTACAAGATAGAATTATGTCCACTTAGAGCGAAATTTTACACTTATTCAAGTATATGTCTAAACAAGAAAATCTTTGGATGATTACAGGGGAAGAAACTGGAGGTAGCCGGGGGAATACTGGCTTTACTGGTGGTTTATTGGGTTCTGACCCTCAAGATGAACAATCGGCTATTAAGGGCAACAAGTCATCCGTCAGCAGTAGTAAATTAGAGAGTTTCAAGAAAGTAATGATAAACGCCAGTTGCGCAGCAAATCAATACTTCCATTCACTCTGAATTTCGCAAACAGTGCCATGGTCAAGTCAACCATTCGCTCTGATTTAGAGAC
>JBIKYI010000423.1:0-3465 GCA_044355355.1 Limnothrix sp.
AACTCATAGGGATTTCTTATTGTTTTGCTTAACATCAGAATATCCTTATGAGTCCCTCTTCAGAAAGACCCTAGGTGTTGCACTTCAAATTTGAATTGGCGGTTAATCAAAAAATTATCAAACAATAGGCGAGGGTATTAGTCTTCAACATCTAGCCGAGCAACGGAAATTGCACTGAAAGCAAAAGCAACCACTAGAGGCAAAGGACAACGCCAAAAAATACTTATCACTGCACAGATGAAACTCACGAGAACTGCACTACCGAGACATTTTTTTTCGTCATCTGTAAAGCCTTTTTCTGACTTAATTAGGCGCAAAATTTCTACCGGAATTGGTTCTGGCATCACGCCATTAGGGGGAAATGCCCAGTAAAAATTCGCGCTCACCAACATCGGCTCTGTCCAGCCATTACCGTCGCACCATTCTTGAATCCATTCGTCGCAATAATGCCTCATGCCATCGATTTCCTAACAGTTATCTCGCAATATAATCAAGTTTTTAGGGGAATTGGCGATCGCCACCGATGATTACAGAAGCCCGACCAATAAGTAGATTTCATCCTATCAACTAAATCTAAGGGATGAACATCCCATTTAAAAAAGTTCAAACAAACTTTTTGAGTATAATTACTTACTTTGTTTTCTTTTTTTCATAATGGCTGCATGATAGCAAATTGTTCTAAATGCTGCGGCGCTAAAAAATCCCCCAAAATTCTCTATTCACATCTTTTTCTTTGTTTATTGATCGCCTCTTGACTGCCAAATAAGCCCCAATATCAAGCACACATTCTGCCAAACCCCATCGGCGATCGCCATCATCATGTCATGAAGCCCTGTCTATTTGTAAAGAAGTGTTGCGCATTAATGGAATACTTGTTACATTTATTTACATAAGCTCACTACAAGATTTTTAAGAACCGTTTACTCCAGTAGATTTGCCGTTCTGCACCATCTTGACATTGAGTTTCTCCTCTCATACAGCAAGCTCAGTTAGACCAGTCTCTTAAGCTCAGACTGGTTTTTTATTGGCAATAATTTGGCAAAATGTCCCAACGGGTGTAGTTATTGCTGCCTCACCGCCCTAATTGAGGTTCATTCACATCGGGTCGAATCTTGGTCGAATTTTAAAGTAACTTTCAGTTAAGGCTCTTGATCCCCATCCGCAATGGAAATGGCTGAAGGACGGAGGTTCTGTTTTGAAGACTGAGCGGCTATAATAACCGAGTTCTGCGCCCACTAATCATTTAACGCTTTTAGTTAAAGCTTCTAAAAAATTCATGTCTGAGTCTAGTCATTCTTCCCTCGAAGAAATTCGTGCTGCCCGTTTAGAAAAGGTTGATCAACTGAAGGCGATCGCCATGAATCCCTACGCCTATAAATGGGAGATCAGCCACCACACAGCAGAACTTCAGGAAAAATACAAAGAAATCACAGCCGGGGAAGAAGTCGAAACCCAAGTCTCCATCGCAGGCAGAATCATTGCCCGCAGGGTATTTGGGAAACTCGCCTTTTTTAGTTTGCAAGACGAAACAGGCACAATTCAGCTTTACTTAGACAAAAACCTCGTTAACGCAGGGATGGCAAACATCGAAAATGCGTTCGAGCACCTCAAAAAACTCACCGACATCGGCGACATTATCGGCGTGCAAGGCAGCATTAAACGCACCGAAAAAGGCGAACTATCCGTCAAAGTCAGTCAATTCGCCATGTTGACAAAAGCATTATTGCCCCTCCCCGACAAATGGCATGGTTTGACCGACATCGAAAAACGTTACCGCCAGCGTTATGTTGATCTCATTATTAATCCCCAGGTTAAAGAGACCTTTCGCCGCCGTGCCAAAATTACTGCCGCGATCCGTCGTTATCTAGAAGATCGGGATTTTCTCGAAATCGAAACCCCAGTTCTACAAACCGAGGCAGGGGGCGCAGAGGCTCGTCCCTTCATTACCCACCACAACACCCTCGATATGCCGCTGTATCTGCGGATTGCTACGGAATTACACCTGAAGCGTTTAGTCGTGGGTGGCTTCGAGCGGGTCTTTGAAATGGGTCGCATCTTCCGCAATGAGGGAGTTTCCACAAAACATAATCCTGAGTTCACTTCCATCGAGGTTTACCAAGCCTATGGTGATTACCATGACATGATGGATTTGACGGAGGAGCTGATTCGCACCCTGGCAAAAGATATTGTCGGTACGGGGCAACTTCCCTATGGTGAGGCGGTGATCGATGTGGGGACTCCCTGGCGACGGGAAACCATGCATAATCTGGTGCAGGCAGCGACGGGGATCAATTTTGCTGAGTTTACTGACCTGGCGATCGCCACCCAAGCGGCAGAGGCAGCGGGCATTGCTGTTCCGGCAAAATGCACCACGGTCGGGCAGCTATTAAACGAAGCCTTTGAACAAAAAGTTGAAGAAACCCTGATTCAACCGACCTTTGTTACGGAATATCCCATCGAAGTTTCCCCCCTAGCCAAACCCCACCGCGATAAGCCCGGTTTAACGGAACGCTTTGAACTGTTCATTGTCGGTCGGGAATTAGCGAATGGTTTCTCCGAGTTAACCGATCCCATCGATCAGCGCCAACGTTTGGAAGCCCAAGCCGCCAAGAAAGCCGCCGGGGATGTGGAAGCCTGCGATGTGGATGAGGATTTTGTGACAGCTCTCGAATATGGGATGCCGCCGACGGTGGGTTTAGGCATCGGCATTGATCGTCTAGTGATGTTGCTGACCAATTGCGAAAGTATTCGTGATGTGATTGCCTTCCCCCTACTAAAGAGTCAGCAGAAGGCAACAAAGGAAGAGCCTACGTCCTCGGTGACAAAATAAAGATTCCAACGCCCCGTACCTATTTTTGTCCCTATATTTAGAATTAGTTTTAGGATTTACTCGACATGGATCAACAACGTTTAGAAGAAGTTTTGGCGATCGCCCATAACGATTAGTTTCTTACCGAAATACGGATCTAGTCGGCATTAAAACAAACCTCAAATAAATACTTAATAACTTTATCCCTTTAACTCTTTGCTATCCAAGTTGTCGATAGGTTAAGCATCAATAATTGCAATCAGATGTTATGCAAAAACAAATCAATATTAGTGCTGTTTATTGGATCACTGGGATTAATTCTTTAGTTTTATTTATTTGTAGTTTTGCCAGACATTTGATGTTCCAATCTGCATCCGCTGACTTAGGAATTTTTGACCAGGCAGTTTATTTAATTAGTCAAGGATTAGAACCATTCTCTTCTTTGATGGGTTTTCATATCTTGGGTGATCATGCTGCTTGGATGTGGTATCCACTAGCACTGCTATACAAAATATATCCAAGTGTATACTGGCTATTTGCAGCGCCAATTCAAATTTTAAGTGCAACACCTAGGGTCTTTCTGAAGAGGGACTCATAAGGATATTCTGATGTTAAGTAAAACAATAAGAAATCCCTATGAGTTACACCCATTTTAG
>JBIKYI010000424.1:0-3462 GCA_044355355.1 Limnothrix sp.
CCCTCGCCGTTGACGATGCCCATGCCCTGGGAGTTTTAGGCAAAACGGGTCGCGGCACAGAGGAACATTACGGCATGATTGGCGCGAGTGACATTCTCTGCGGCACATTCTCCAAAAGCTTGGCTTCTATCGGTGGTTGGGTGGCAGCGGAGGCAAAGGTGATTGACTGGATTCGCTTTAACGGTCGGTCGATGCTCTTTTCTGCTTCGATTCCCCCGACTTCCCTGGCGGCGGCATCCACTGCCCTAGACATTTTGAAGGAAGAACCTTGGCGGGTGCAGAGCTTAAATGAAAATGCCAAATATTGGAAAAATGGCTTAAAAGAGCTTGGATTTAACGTGAGTAGCACCCAAACGCCGATTATCACCGTGATGATTGGCGATGATATGAATTGCTTGGTTTTCTGTAAAGAATTACTGGAAGCGGGGGTCTATGTGAATTCGGCGGTGTATCCGGCAGTGCCCCGCACCAAAGCCTTGTTACGCACTAGTGTGATGGCAACCCATACCCAGGCGCATTTGGATCAAGCCCTCGAAATTTTTGCGGCGATCGGGAGGAAGTTGGGTTTAATTAGCGCTTAATGCAAATCCTTAATTGACTAGGCTTAATTAGACGAATTTCATCAGGGGAATCACTGGTAATACAGATGGATTTTAAGGATTTTCAACGACAACATGTTCTGATCACCGGAGGATCCAGTGGCATCGGTAAAGCGACGGCTTTATTGTTAGCCAAGGCTGGGGCAAATGTGTCGTTAATTGCCCGTGATCCGGAGAAGTTGGCGATCGCCAAAGCTGAGATCGAAGCTGTCAAAAGTGATGCCCAACAAATTATTTTTACCGTTGCCGCCGATGTGTCCAATCAAGCCGAAATTGACCAGGCAATTCAACAGGCGATCGCCACCGTAGGAGAGCCTGATATTTTAATTGCCTCCGCAGGGATTGCGCGACCCGGTTACTTCCAAGAATTGCCATTAAACATTTTTGAAGACACCATGGCGATTAATTATTTTGGGACATTATATGCCATTAAATCAGTGTTGCCTATGATGCAAAAAAATCAGCGGGGTCATCTTGTTTTAATTTCCTCCGGTGCGGGTTTAATCGGTCTCTATGGTTATAGCCCCTATAGTCCTTCTAAATTTGCGATCCGAGGTTTAGCAGAAGCTTTACGGGGGGAATTAAAATGCTTTGGCATTGGGGTTTCCATTGTTTATCCCCCGGATACAGACACCCCCCAATTAGTCGCAGAAAACAAAACAAAACCAGAGGAAACTAAACAAATTACGGGCAGTGCCGCCATGTGGAGTGCCGAGCAAGTTGCCGCCTCAATTGTGCAGGGTATTGCACAGAAAAAGTTTGCCATTACCCCCGGATTAGAGATGAAATTACTCTGTTTTGCCCATAGTTTGTTATCGCCCATGCTGAATTGGTATTTTGATGGGATTGTTAAAAAAGTTAGGGGTATTTAAAGTGATAAAG
The DNA here is from genome assembly GCA_044355355.1 of Limnothrix sp. GTDB lineage: Bacteria > Cyanobacteriota > Cyanobacteriia > Cyanobacteriales > MRBY01 > MRBY01. Next base: position 1,482 of record JBIKYI010000424.1, read on the forward strand.
TTTTAGATAAATTGACTTCTTTTAAAACCCCTATTACAGATTTTTATTACAGATTTTTTAGATTAATCATTATTCATTACAGCTAAAACCGATAGAAATGACTCAATATTCTAGTGTTGTCGATGTTCTCCGTCACCATGCCCACACAAAACCCGATCAGTTAGCCTATTCATTTCTCACCGGGGAAGCGACCAATCATCGTGATTTAAGCTATCAGCAACTCGATACTAAAGTACGGGCGATCGCCGCCCATTTACAAAGCCTAATTCAACCGGGCGATCGCATTTTGCTCGTGTTTCCCTACAGCGATGGCTTGGAATTTGTCACCAGTTTTTACGCCTGTCTCTATGCCGGGGCGATCGCTGTCACCATCAACCCCAGCAAAAACAGCGATGCCCTCGAAAAATTACTCGAGCGCGTCGAAGACTGCCAAGCCACAGTCATTATGACCACCGCCGAAGTTTTAGATTACTTCAAAGGAAAATTAGCCAAAAACCCCATCCAAACCATCGGTTTAGCCAGTAAATTTAGCCACCTCAAACTCGTGGCAATGGACAAAATTGCCGAAGCGGAAGCCGAAAACTGGCAAGCCCCCGACCTTAACCCCGACAGCCTCGCCTTCTTACAATACACCTCCGGCTCCACAGGCAAACCCAAGGGCGTAATGGTTACCCATGGCAACGTCCTCCACAACTCCGAAAGTATCCGCGTCGCCTTCGAACATACCCCCGACAGCATCATGGGCAGTTGGTTACCCATGTTCCACGATATGGGCTTAATCGGCGGCGTAATCCAACCGTTGTACGTGGGCTTCCCCTCCATTTTGATGTCTCCCGTCGAACTGATCCAAAGACCGATTCGTTGGCTAGAAGCCATTGCCGAGTACAAAATTACTACCAGCGGCGGTCCCAACTTTGCTTATGATCTCGTCGCTCGCCAAGTCACCCCCGACCAGATGACAGGCATTGACCTGAGTTCCTGGCAAGTTGCCTTTTCCGGCGCAGAAACCGTGCGGGCAGCTACCCTAGAAAAATTCGCTAAAGCCTTTGCACCCTTTGGTTTTAAAGCCAGTGCGTTTTATCCCTGTTACGGTATGGCAGAGGCGACCTTATTTATCTCCGGTGGTTCCGTGGCGAAGCCCCCAACTATCCAATATATGGAATCGGAAGCTCTACAACGCAATGAGGCGATCGCCAGTACCGATAGTAGTCATGGCATTGTCAGTTGCGGTCAGACTTGGCTCGATGATGAAATTGTGATTGTTGACCCAGAAAGCAAAACTTCACTTCCAGAAGGTAAAGTCGGTGAAATTTGGGCAGCCGGAGCAGGTATCGGTAAAGGTTATTGGGAAAAACCTGTCGAAACTGAGGAAACCTTTAATGCCTATGTGGATGGACGGGGACCTTTTCTCCGTACTGGCGATTTAGGCTTTATGCAGAATGGGGAAGTGTTTATTACGGGACGAATGAAGGAAGTGATGATCCTCTGGGGTCGTTATCGCTATCCCCATGACATTGAGGCAACGGTGGAAAAATGTCACCCTGCCTTGCGACCTTCTTGGGGGGCAGCCTTCTCGATTGAAGCAGAGGATGATGAGCGTTTGGTGGTTGTCCATGAGATTGAACGGAGTTATATCCGTGATTTCGATATGGCAGAAGTCGTCGGGGCGATTCGGCAGGCGATCTATGAGGAACATACTGTCGAAGTTTATGCGATCGCCATCATTAGAACCGCCAGTATTCCGAAGACCAGTAGCGGTAAAATCCAGCGCCGTGCCTGCCGTCAACAATATTTAGAAGGCAAATTAAATGTAGTCGCCGAATGGAAACTAGAAATTGAAGAAAGTGGTGTTTCTGAGTTAGCAAACAGTATGTAATTTGTTGATTTTCAATGTTTCACTTCGCCAATTCAAATTTGAAGTGCAACACCTAGGGTCTTTCTGAAGAGGGACTCATAAGGATATTCTGATGTTAAGTAAAAC
>JBIKYI010000425.1:0-3454 GCA_044355355.1 Limnothrix sp.
TTCTTATTGTTTTACTTAACATCAGAATATCCTTATGAGTCCCTCTTCAGAAAGACCCTAGCTGTTGCACTTCAAATTTGAATTGGCGAGTTATTAAAAAAAGACATGGCAGGCAATCACAATTTGTTAAAGTCAAGAAGTTGTGAAAACTGTATAAAAACTGGAAAAAGAGGTTCACCTATGGGGATTGATTTTTGGTACTTTGGTGGGCAAAATTGGGATCAAAATATACCTCCAAAAGGTAAAGATGCAGAAAAAGGATGTATTGGTTGTGGGTGGTATGATTTCGAGAAATGGCGAAACAGTCTCAATCAAAAGTTAACTGAACTTCAAGATAAAACTTTGGATTCATCAGAAGCAATTGATTCTAAATAAGGTAATAGAGCATAACCAATACACTCAGCTAAACGAGGCGGAACAGCATTTCCTATTTGCCACATAGCTTTTTTCATTGTTCCTTCAAAAATAAATGAATCTGGAAATGTCTGTAATCTTGCCATTTCTCTAGCTGAAATTACACGGTTTAAGTGCGGGTGAATATGTGTACCACCGTGATTTTCTTTAATAGTCATACTTGGCTTATTGGGATACTGCCTTTTAAAAGCATCCACGAAAGTTTCATACAGAGATCCGCCAGCAGGAACCTTTGCGATTCTTTCTGTATATGCGGCAGAGTGACGAGTCCATTCATGATTGATTTCGGGAATTCGTGTATCGGCTGGTAAATCTGAGATAGCTGATTCTATTGGCTTGTAATCATGAGGTAAAAGCTGAGGCTTTGGATAGGGATTTTGCAAATCAAATCTATTGGCTATAAATATAGCTCTTGGTCGAATTTGCGGAACGCCATAGTCAGCAGACTCAAGAATTGCAACTGAGACATTGGAATAACCAATTGCACGAAATTCTTCAAAAATAGCTTCTTTAACTTTGCCTTTATCCATAGTCAAAATACCTGGTACATTTTCCATCACGACATACCAAGGTTTTACTTCAGAAACAACTCGTATAAACTCTCTAAACAATCGATTTCTTGGATCGTTAGGATCGCGTTTTCCAGCAACAGAAAAGCCTTGACATGGTGGACCACCTACAACAAGATGCACTGTTGGAGAATTAAGCTTAAGTAGACAGTCTTGTGTATTAAATTCGTGAATATCACCACAAAAATGATGACTATTTGGAAAGTTATTTCTATGTGTTGCAGAAGCTATTGGACTTATTTCAACACTGGCAATTGGCTGAAATCCTGCTTGCACAAGCCCCTGAGTCATACCACCTGCGCCACAAAATAAATCTATAAATTTATAATCATTTTGAATTTGAGGCTTTAAGCTAATGTCAACAAATATTTGATAAGGATCATGTAGTTGTCGTTTAATTTGTTCATAACGACCTAACTTTGCTGTCTTTGCTTTTTTCGGTGTTTGCTGAGGTAATGAAAATAATGATAATTGAGAAGGAATCATTGTTTAAGTCTTGAACTACAGCAATTATCGTGACATATAGTCTACATTCTGTCAACTGTCATATCATCAGTATTATGTGGAAACACATACCATAAGATAACTATGTATTAGGAGGAAAAATTCTGGCTAATGATCAGAGCGATCGCCTGCTCTTGACGTTTTTTTACCAGTAAGTGCGATCGCCTGAAAAGATTATGGTAATCTTACTAGGTAGGGATCTAGGACTTGTTAACCAATCTTAGAAAACTCACAAAAACCACAAAACCGCTGGTTATCTAGTCGCCAAACTTTTAACCAACGGCTCTGAAAATATTTATCGCGGACTCGCCTGGGCGGGCGGTTTCGCTATGTTCTTATGTTAATAGATTTTGCGTGTCCTGAAAAGAGTTTTCGGGAAAATTCAGAAAAATTTTTAGAAATCTTCGCCTACCGATGGGAGTGGATTTACGCTGAAAGCCTTACAGAGAAGGGAAAAGCGTCGTGGAAGACGATAAATAAGAGGGCGTGGAAATTTTCAAAAGCACGGGAATTGCCACTGGTATTAACGGATGAAAAACTGCTGGAGGTGTGGAAATCCGAAAAAGAAGTAGTGGGAGTAGGGTTTGGGAAGCAGACAAAGTACCTGATGTTGGACATTGATGCAGGAAGTCCGTACCATCCGAGCAAAGGAAATGAACTGCGGGAAATCAAAGGCGAACTAGAAGACATTGGGTTAATCAGTAGCTTTGCAGTGCAATCGAGCAATAGTGGCGGCATACATTTGTACTATCCATTGTCCGTAGAAGTAGGAAGCTATGCCTTAGCAAAGACCGTGGCTGAGCATTTAACAGCAGCCGGATACGAAGTAGCGAACGGAAAACTAGAAATATTCCCGAATAAAAAGACGTTGGGGAACAAAGAAGACCCGACGACATGGACGCAGTATCAGCGGCATCGGCTGCCGTTGCAACAGGGAAGCGTGGTTTTAGATGCAGACTACGAACCAGATAGCAGCATGTTGGAGGTGTTTATCAAGCGGTGGGAATTCTGCGCGAGTAGTCAAAACTACGATGAATTATGCGTGGCAATATATGGCAAGAAGTCATATAAAAGTTTCACAGGAATAAGCGCGGGACTGCAACCAATAAAAGCGGAGTACGAAGAACTGCTAAAAAATGGGTTCACAACACCACATCAAACAAACGATATATTGATTCAGCTCGGCAGACAAACTCGGATCCTGGAGGGATTAGGGGGCATAGAACTGCGCGATCGCCTGATTGAGGTAGTGACAGGATTACCAAATTACGAAAAATACTGTCAGCACCAAGAAGAAATAGAGACGCGGTGTCAGGACATAGCGCGATGGGCAGAACGGCAACATAAGCCAGCGGGAAGTAAAGGCAAAGAGAGCGAACCTTTGCCACCACCAGGGAAGAATAACGACGAGAAAAAACAGGACGCAATGGAGCGAATCCAGCAAGCCTTAGAGGAAGTCCAAACTATCAAAGAAGTATTCATCAGCAAGACGAGTTTTTTGAAGGCGATCGCCAAAATAGCAAAGAGTTCGATGAGTACCCTAGTGAAATATTGGCAAAAACTGCTAGAACCCATATTTAGCAGACATCACAGCCAAAAAATCAGCATTGAAAAGCCCCAAGAAACGAAGAACGAAATCGTGTGTAATTCCGCTCCTAGCAAGGCTTTCAGCGATTTTGAACCCCAAAATCAAGAACAAGAAACCGCCTGTAATCCCTTACCCAGCAAGGAATCCAGCGATTTTGAGCAAAAACCCTATACTAAGGATGTAGGGCTATGCCCTGAACCCTTAGTAGAAATAAAAAGGGACTTTGAAAAACTCGAAATTGAACATTTGTCAGATCAGGGGGTTGAGTAGCATTGGAACGAAAAAGTAGGTTAAGGACTTTAAAATCACTCGAAATCCTCTTCTGGCAAGGGTTCCCGCAACAAACGAAGTTTTCCTTTTTGAACAGATTCAGGTAAAG
>JBIKYI010000026.1:0-12104 GCA_044355355.1 Limnothrix sp.
AGGAGTTGAATAAGGTGGTAGATTTAATTAATAATCGACCAAGAAAATCGCTTGACTATCGCACTCCGAGTGAAGTATTCTTGCTGTCATCATCAGAACCTGTTGCACTTCATACTTGAATTGGCGGTCCGTTTCTCAATGATTCTCTAAATGGTGAAGTGATTTAGATGTTGCTGGGTTGGGTTTATCGATGGCGTGCTTGGATCTTGGGTGCTACTTATTTGTGTTTGGCGGGTGCTTTGTTGCGCCAGAGTAGCCGTGTGGAGGTCTGGGGTCTGGGTTTCTTGTTTCTGTTGACTTTGTTGTATCGCTTCTGGGAGTCGGATCTGTTGACGGTGGAGGTGGCGGCGGAGTATGGGGCGATCGCCACAGGGATGGGGTTAGGATTTTGGTTACTGTTTAAGGCTTGGGGCTTTGGGGGGGATGAGGCTTTTTTACGTTGTCTGCCTTTTTTGTCGCTGGGTAGTTGGGGTTTGATGGTCTATGGTTGGCGCAGTTTTCGGTTGTTGGGCAGTGGGTTGGTGTTGTTTGGCTTTTTGGCGTTTCCTTGGGAAGTAATCTACGGGGTTTGTGACTTGTCGTTATGGACGGCTCGGTTTGCCTATGGTGTTTTAAAGCTGCTCAATTTGCAGGGGGAAAGGGTAGGGACGCTAATTCGTCTGGGGGCGGGTTCCATTGAGGTTTATCATGGTTGCTCTGGACTTAAGATGATACTGCAATTGGTGGCTTTTTCTCTGATTTATTTGGTTTTAAATCCAAGCATTGGGCGGGAAAGATTGGCGTTAATTGTTGGGGCGATCGCCATTGGTTTTAGTTTAAATGGAATACGGGTAGCGATGATGGCAATTTTGGTTTCCTTGGGGGATGAATTGGCGTTTGATTATTGGCATTTGGGGACTGGCTCTTTGGTCTTTAGTGCTTTGGGGGTATTGGTTTTGGGTCTATGGGGATGGCAGTTAAAACGTTGGTTCAGCAGTTAAAGATAGCCTCGAATAAGTGTCAGTTTCGGGTGATGTTATTGCAGGCGATCGCCCTGGTGGTGGTCAGTGGGAAGTTAGTCCTAAAATCACCTGGTCAAACGACAATTATTTTACCGGATCAAGTCCAAATGTTATCACTTCCCGGCTGGCAAATTGATCAGACAAAGGTGCTGGAAATGACGACAATGGACGATGTTATAACGGGGACATTGCAGGCTGGTATCGAGCAATCATGGCGACGGCGAGAACAACAACTTATTCTGAAACAAGCTGTAATTACCCAGACGGATGGAGACCTGAAAGCATATCTGAAAATATATGCTAAAAAATCCACCAAACAGTATAGTCCTAATCTTTCAACAAAACTTCAATATCAAAAAAAATATCAAGAAAATATTGGTTATTTTGCGCAATTTATTGATGGCGATCGCCTGACAATGGTCGCCTGCCTCAATGCCAATGGTTTTGCGACGGTCACTGCCGATCAATTTAAAGTGGCACAGCTAAAAATCAGTTTTTCTTGGCAACGGATTACGGGTTGGTTGCTCAATCAAAATACATTAACAGATAATACCTGTTACTGGCGATCGCTGACCCTTTATCCAGCCAATAGCCTTGCAGACAAAGAATTACAGCAAATCTGGCTTGATTTACGATCAGCAAAAGGCGGTACAAATCAAGATTAACCGACATGGTTCCCATCACTTTTTTTCTAGCTATTCAGTGGCGACAATTATCGCTTTATCGCTATATTTTCCAGCAAGTTCTGCCAAAAATTCTCCAGGCACGTCTCCTCAAAAGTATGGCGATCGCCCTAGGGTTATTCCTTTATCTAGGGATGTCTCTCTGGATCCCCGTCGCCCATGCCACAGTTCCCATGGCGATCGAGTCCCAAAACCCCAGCCAAAAATTAGTCCAAGCAGCCCAAACATCCCAAGACCTTTCAAAAACACCATCACCAGAACCAGCAGAACAGGATAAATCGAATCAATGGAATTATCAAGGAAAAAATTCTCCGAGCCACTGGAGTGAATTACAAGAAGACTACATTTTGTGTAGCCAAGGTCAAATCCAATCCCCGATTAATCTCTCGGCTACCGACTATCATTTTGCAGAAATTATCGAATTTAACCCGATCCCCACAAAAGTCACCGTGATTAATAACGGGCATACCATCCAAATTAATTATCCCAAAGGTCAAATTGCCCGCATCAATGGCAAAAACTACGAGTTACAACAGGTTCATTTCCACACACCCAGCGAACATCAAATCAATGGTGTGACCTATGCCATGGAAACTCACCTGGTCTATCGTGATGCCGACGCGACATCAGACGGCAATATCGCAGTTTTGAGCACCATGGTCGAACCCGGTCTATCCAACCAAAATATCGCTACCATTTGGCAACATCTCCCGGCAATAAATCAAATTTGGCAAAGTGATGTTCTGCTCTCCCCTGAGATTTTTTTGCCAGCAGAGAAACAATTTTCTGCGCAATATTCTGGCTCCTTGACTACTCCTCCCTGTACCGAAGGGGTCACTTGGATTGTTTTTCAGCAGCCAATCAGTTTTAGTCCAGAACAAATCGCTGCCTTTCAAGCTCTATATCCAGTCAATGCCCGTCCAATTCAACGGGGCAGTAATAGTAATGATTAGCGCGGAATCAATGACATAGCTAAACCTAAATCGAAAGACCTTCTATGCCGGAAGATGCCTTGCTCATTTCACTGCTAATGTTGCCTAAATATTTTTGTAAGTAGGGAGAAAACACTTCATAGATGAGGGTCAAAGGCTTGCCATTGTGCCAAAACAGATAATGACGACCCCAGAAAGGTCCTGGCTCCTGAAATGCCTCTTCTAATTCTGGCGATCGCCCATAATAAATCCCCTGAATATCCCGATAAAGCTCCGTGTGTAACCGCGATAAACTTTCCCAAATCGGCAAACTTCGATTCTGTAAATAATCATCCACATGATCCGCATCCCACCAAGACACCGCATAGGCGAGACGTTGCCCCGAAGCCGTCCTTAACCAGACCTGACGACGTAAATGGGGCGTGGCGATCGCCGAAATTAAACTCGGCGCACCATCATTACTATTACCAATGGGCGACATATCAATTACATCGACCTCAATCTTTTCCCTGGTTAACAAACCCAGATGTCTAGTCGGCGAACCATCCCCCAACAATAAAATTTGCCAAGCAGGCGCTAATTGCTCATGGGGCAAACCACTCTGCACCTGTTCCACACCCCCTTGCCAGAGGGGCTGAAGACGATGCCAGTGATGCGTAAAAATTGGCGAGTCTAGTGTAGCAGTCAATGTTCTTCACAAAACTTCAATATTTAACAATCCGATCATAAACAATTCTGGAAAACCTTGTCGTCTTTCCCTGCGCTGAAAACGACAAAAAACTGAGAAAAAAGACTTTTCAAGAAATTCTCAACAAAAAGTCACTGCCATCTAGAGTCCCAAGTCGTCACATCTTTCCTGACCATAACCCCCCAAAAAGCACCATCCCCCAGAAATTGACATGCCCAAAGCTTTGTGTTCTACTTATATATTGGCTATTAGTCCAATTTTATTTTTGTTATTAATTTAGAAATTTCCTGTAATCCCAATGGTAAAGCTACGTCTGAAACGTTTCGGTAAGAAGAAAGAAGTTAGCTATCGTATTGTCGCAACCCAGAGCACTACCCGTCGCGAAGGTCGTCCCCTAGAAGAATTAGGCTTCTACAATCCCCGCACTGACGAAACTCGTCTCAATGTTCCGGCGATCGTGGCACGTCTAAAGACTGGCGCTCAACCCACCGAAACTGTTCGCAGTATCCTACAGAAAGCTAAAGTATTTGACCAAGTTAATGCCTAATTCTTCTAATTCGTCCAACTCCACAGCGCAATCGATGCCTGATTACGGGAAGATCGTGAGATTTTTGTTTGAACCTCTGGTTGACGATCCCGCATCCCTGAGGATTGATTGCGAAAAGTTGAGTAGTAGCGACAAAGTTTGGGTGCGCATTGCATTCGAACAGGAAGATAAGGGCATAGTATTCGGTAGAGGAGGGCGTAACCTGAAGGCAATTCAAACCGTCCTCAATACCTCTGCGGTTGATCTTAACCAACAGGTCTACCTTGACGTTTATGGTAGCGTCAGGGAAGAACCCTCCAGTTCACGGGGGCGTTCTACTTCTACATCATCGGGACGGGGTGGGGAAATGCGTCGTACTCGTTCTTCTGCCTCAAGTCGCCCTCGCGCGAAAAAACCTTCGCCACAGTTGCGATCAAATGGCGGTGAATAGTTCGTCAATCGATTGGTAAATCATTTAAGTTTGTCACGTTATTTGTAGACTTCTGAACTATTTCTTCGATTTTTAGATCAATTTAGATTAATGTTAGCCCTGTTTATACGGGGTTTTTTTGTGTAGGCATATTTTGTTGATCTGTGGGGTCTGTCGATGGAGCGGATAGCAAACGAGGAAATGTTCAGATACATCACGCAAAATCATCTAAACAGCTTCTGTTGCCATTTACTTAAAGAGACACCTAAAGAAATTCACTGTAAACTTTATTTCTGCATGTCCACAAAGTAAAAATAAGGTAAGTATCAAATATCAATAGACTCAATATTTGCTATGAAACGCCGTCACTTTGTCCGAGACATCGCTTTAGCCTCACTCTGCTTTAGTGGCTCACTGCTGCAACAAAAACAGGTAAAGTCTGTCCAAATCAAAGAACATCATCCTTGGATTTTGTTGTATTGGATGCCCTATGACAATGATCTATCCGACTACGGACAGTCGATCCTCGATATGCTGACTCTAGGAACGCAAAACCGCAGTACGTTGGTTTTGGTTGGAGCTGATTTTTGGCGATCGCCTCATTTATTTAGATACAAAATATCCAATGGCACGATCAAAGAAATACCTGTTATTCAGGAATCAAATAGTAGTAGCATTCAATCATTTAATAATTATCTTGACTGGGCATGGAAGAATTTTTCTGCCGATCATTGGTCTGTAATGATCGTTGGACATGGTGGAAAAATCAATCAAATTAGTCCCGATGATCATGTCATCCCTAATCAATCTTCATGGATGCAAATCAACGAAATCGCTCAAACATTAAAGGATTTCACTCAAAAAATTGCTAAAAAATTAGACTTACTCTTTTTTCAGAACTGTAATAAGGCAACTCTTGAAGTGATCTATGAGGTGAAAGATTCTGCACAATATACCCTTGCTTCACAACTTCTTTTAGGTGCACCAAATTATTATTATCGAGATTTTTTGACCGCCCTAGAAAATCCTTATATTAATGCGAAAGAAGCTGGTTTAGCCATCATCAAAACTGAGTCAAAGCAAATGTATAATACTTTGACTTTAATTGATAATAGTTTTCTACAAGATTTGCCTAAATATATTGACAATGTTGTTGCAGATTTAACGAATCAATCATTGAGCTTTACTGAAGCTGAGAAAATAGTGACCTATAAATATTCTGAGGAAAATCACTGTGACTTACTATCTTTTTTTGATGCTTTTGTCGACAACACAAAAATGACTGGTCAAGCTTCGATTTTGCTGAGAGATTTTGTTGAGCAGAAAATTGTTGTTGAACATGATCAAAATGGCTTGATGATGTTTGATTCACTGCCGCACCGCTTAAAAAATCTTGATTATGTCACTAACTACCTGAATCAATTTTGTGGCATAGGCTTGTTTTTTGCTAGTACGCTAGAAGAATCCCAAAAATACAGAGACTTTAAACTTTATCAAGATACAAAATTATTGACTTTATATGAAGTCTTACTGACTTAGAAATATCAACATTGAGTCATTAGCTCGGGGCTAATTGAGCATAGCGAAAATAAGCAGCACAGGCTCCTTCGGAGGAAACCATCGGCGCACCAAGGGGATGATCTGGTGTACATTCTTTACCAAAGGCAGCACAGTCATGGGGCTTTTTTTGTCCTTGAAGAATTTGTCCGCTGATGCAAAGGGATTCGGTTTGAGTTGTATTGAAATATGTTGTTAGTTGGAATTTTTGCTGGGCATCAAAAGCTGCATATTTTTCGCGTAAACCTAAGCCACTCTGGGGGATTTCGCCGATGCCGCGCCAAATTCGGGGGAGGATTATAAAAATTTCTGCTAATAGTTGTTTGGCGGTTTGATTGCCTGCTGGCTGTACTAAACGGTGGTATTGATTTTCAATTTCGGCGCGGTTTTCTTCTAGTTGTTTGATGCAGAGATAAATGCCTTGGACAATATCTAAGGGTTCAAAACCAGTGACGACTAAAGGGATTTTGTATTGTTGGGCGATCGCCTCATATTCGTCATAGCCCATCACGGTGCAAACATGACCTGCTAAAAGAAAACCTTGGATGTGATGATCGGGTGCAGCGAGAATTGCTTCCATAGCTGGCGGGACAAGCACATGGGCAACGAGCAATGAGAAGTTTTTTAGACCCAACTTTTCCGCCTGATAAACTGCCATCGCCGTGGTGGGTGCGGTGGTTTCAAAGCCTACCGCGAAGAAAATCACTTCCTTGTCGGGGTTTGCCTGGGCAATTTGCAGGGCATCGAGGGGGGAATATAACATGCGCACATCTGCCCCCTGGGCTTTGACGCTCAGGAGATCCAACCCACTTCCCGGCACGCGCAACATATCGCCGAAGGAACATAAAATCACGTTCGGTAACTGGGCAAGGGCGATCGCCTGATCGATCAATTCGGCGGGGGTCACACAGACGGGACAACCGGGACCATGGATGAGCGTAATTTCCGGGGGCAGCAATTGATCGATGCCATATTTCACGATGCTGTGGGTTTGTCCGCCACAGATTTCCATAATTGTCCAAGGCTGGGTAACCAGATCGGCGATCGCCTGAATATATGACCGCACCGCTTGCGGATCCCGAAATTCATCGACAAACTTCATCTAAACTTCCCCTGTCGCCTGAAAAGACTCACGAAAAGATTCAAGTTCCGCAAAAGTTGCCAAAGTTTCCGCCGCCGCCGCCTCATCCAACAGATTCAGCGCAAAACCCGCATGAACCACCGCATAATCTCCCACCTGCGCCTCTGGCACATAGGCAAGACTCACCTCCCGCACCACACCATTAAAACTAATGCGCCCCATTTTGAGCAGGGGATCCGCCCCCGTAATTTCTAAAATTTTCCCTGGCACAGCAAGACACATAGCAAGACCTAGCAAATTTGCATAATTCAATCAACACAATCTTTCTTGATCCTAGCGAACCCAACGCCCCAGAGTCAGGATCTTCAATTTTTGTATTGCAAAGCGTCAAACCCCTACAGACCAGACATCTAAGCCCAGACAGAAGCTGAAGTGTCACATTTTGCCCCTACATCACGGAAAACATGGAAATAAAATGCAAATGATAATGATAAGCACCTTTGGCGTAGTCGTGAAAGTTAACATTCTGTTCCATTTTCCTTCGGCAAAATAAAAACAGTGATGTTTCTGATCTTTTGCCCTTCAATCCTCATCAATATCAATAGTTTAAATCTTGGCAACAATGACTAAACCCGATTTCTTTCCCTCAAAAACTCAACCCATGTTGATTCGCTTAATCCAAAGTGTTTCCTATTGGATTGCACGATCTCAGTATCAACTAAAGTTACGGGTCAGTGAAGAAGATCTTGGTAAAATCAGGGCTTTGGGCGATGCCAGAATTGTCTTAATGCCGAATCATCCGACCTTTGATGATGGTCTGGTGGTGTTTTTGTTTGCGACGCAATTAGGGGAAATTTTTAATTATTTGGTTGCCCACGAAAATTTTACGGATAAGCTCGCGGGATTTTTGCAGAAAACGGGTTGCTATTCGATTCGTCGCGGTTTGGGCGATCGCCAAAGTATTTCCCACACCCTAGAACTGCTCAAACGGGAAAGATCCCGCATGGTTATTTTTCCAGAGGGGGGTTGTTCCTTCCAAAATGACGCGATTATGCCCTTCCGCCCCGGCGCGATTCAACTTCCTTTCCAAGCGATGCAGGCGATCGCCAAACAGACCAACGAATTTCCCCCCTGCTACCTCGTGCCGATCAGCATCAAATACCGTTACCTCAAATCCGGCGAAACTATTGTCGAAAAAAGCCTCAGGGGTCTAGAGCAGCATTTTGGCATTACCCCAGACACCAAAGAGTTTTATCCCCGTCTACGCGCCGTTGCCGCCCCAGTCCTCACCCAATTCGAGACAGAATATGACATTCAGCCAGATCCCGCAGCCGATTGGAATGAACGCATTAACGTGATTCGCAATACCGCCCTCCAACTCTGTCAAGACCAACTGGGTATTTCTTTCCCCGATGATTTTCCGCTGCGGGAACGGGTCTACAAAATGCAAGCCATGCTGATCGAAAAAGCCGATGATAAATTTGCCCTCGACCTCGTAACCCACGAAAAACTCTATCAAGCCACCGTGCGCCTCCTCAATTTCGATGCCATCTATGACGGCTATGTGGGCGCTTATCCGACCGTTGAAAGGTTTATCGATACCCTGACGCGCCTGGAACGGGAAGTCTTTCGGGTAGAAATTCCTAAGCCCAAGGGACTCCATGAAGGGCATCTCAAGGTCGGTAAACCCGTTAATTTGCAGGACTATGCGGCGCAATATAAGCGCGATCGCCAGGGAACCGTCACCCAACTAACCGAGCAAATGCAGTTTGAAGTACAAAATAATTTACTGGAGATGATCCTCGGCGATCGCCGCACCCCATAGACCAACCAATCACAATGAACTATTTAAACTATTCAGTAGAATGAAAACATCCGGATTAATTTGAACGATCAATATCAGATCAATTTTTAGATCAATCTCAGATCAAAAATCTAACAAATACAGAGAATATGCGGATTAAAGGTCGCTTTCCTTGATAACTTATAAGGAATCGCATAACCCAGAATGCCGACTCGTACCTAAATCGTACTTAAACCATTGCACCCTAAATCGTGAGGGACATGACCCGTGGATGCTGCCAGCCAACAAAAAATTCTCGGCTATTTTATCGAAGAAGCCAAAGAACACCTCGAAACCATCGAACAGGGTATTCTCGAACTAGACTCTGTGCTTGAGGACAAAGAACGAGTCAACGAACTCTTTCGGGCAGCCCACTCCATCAAAGGTGGCGCGGCAATGCTGGGTTACACCAGTATCCAAAAAACCTCCCACCGCCTAGAGGATGCCTTTAAAATTTTCCAGGACAGTAAAATCGTTGTCGATCAACAACTAGAAGCCTTATTTTTAAGCGCCTACGATGTCCTCAGCACCCTCATCGAAAAACTCCAAAGTCCCTACGGCTTAAAGGATGAAGAGGGATTAGTGTTGGTAAAAGAAGCCGAGCCTCAATTTGTATCACTCCAGTCCTATCTTGAACAATTGGTGCATGGTGGCGGAACTGCGCCTGCGCCTGCCGTTGCCCAGAAAATTTCTACACCTGCTCCTGTTATAGCGGCTCCAACCGTTGCCATTGGCGACCAACTCCGGGATCTGTTGCGTAAAATGCTGGAATTATTCAAGCAGGAAGCCACCGCCGATCGCCGCCAACAACTGCAAAAAATTTGTATCGATCTCGCCAAACTGGATAAAGAAAATAAGTCCTGGCAATCCATCCTCAAAGCTGCCCACAAGGCGATCGCCACCCAGACCTATTCCTTTGATCTCCTCGCCCCCGTCATCATCCGCGAACTCAAGACTTCCTGCGACCATTTAGAACTTGGGGAAGCCGAAAAAATCACCCTCAGCCCAGAACTAAAAAACCTCGCCATGGCAAAGGTTCCCCAGATTCTTGTCCCAGTCGAACCCAAACATGCCGCCCAAACCATTGCTAAGGCATTTAACCGCAATCAGATTGCTCAATTGGTCAAAATTTTGAGCAGTCAAAAGTAAGCATTCCTGGAAAACAGACCTGTCCCCACCGGAACATCTTGGCGATCGCCCGTCCCATCCCATAAAATACCCAGAACTATATAATGATTTTAAAATCAACTTTTACAGTCCATTTTTAAAGTCAACACCGAAAACCAAACAAAAAAGGAGCCAATAGTGTGATTGAACCCCTATTACTAGGCATCGTCCTCGGACTCATCCCCGTCACCCTTGCAGGACTATTCGTTGCAGCCTACCTACAATACAAGCGCGGCAACGACCTCGGCATGGAATAATCGCCATGGCATAAATTGCCCACCGTTGGCTTTTAAACTTCCTCAATTTTCCCAAAAAATCCTTGCTGTTTTGTGGCAGGGATTTTTTATGCGGATCGTTGCCATTTCCCCAGGATAAGCACTTTAAGGGATCTTGCCGTTTAGCCAAATTTCAGCCCAAGACGAAATGGACTTGTTACAATCGCCTCAGAGCATCTTTACCCTAGCTATAGATTCCGCCAAACCAGTATTATCTCCGTTACCCATCGGCGAGGTTCAGACCATTGTCATCCAGCACTGCCCAACCCAAAACAAAAAAAAAGAAGCGTAAAGTCAAAAAAGCCAACTCCGTCGGGCGTTTTATTGTCGGTACTTTGCAGAATGCTGCTGGGACAGTTATTTGTCTGGGTATGCTGGGCAGTGCGATCGCCGCAGGGGGTTTAGTCGGGTTAGCCGTCAGCTTCCGGAACCTCCCCGATGTCCGTACCCTCCGGAGCTATGTCCCCACAGAAACCAGCTACATCTACGACATCAACGGTAAAACCCTCCTCAGTCTCCATGGTGAAGCCAACCGCACCAACATCGAATTAGCCGACGTTTCCCCCCAACTCCAACTCGCTGTCCTGGCGATCGAAGATAGCCATTTTTACCAACACCACGGCGTTAACCCCACCAGCGTTGGACGGGCAATCCTCACCAACATGGCAGAAGGTACCATCAAAGAAGGGGCATCTACCCTCACCATGCAATTGGTAAAAAATCTCTTCCTCGCCCAGGAAAAAACCTATAACCGTAAACTCGCCGAGACAGTATTATCGCTGCGCATCGAGCAGATTTTTTCCAAAGCCGACATCCTAGAAATGTACCTCAACAATATCTATTGGGGTCACAACAACTATGGCGTACAAACCGCCGCCGAATCCTACTTCAATAAATCAGCTGCCGATCTTAACCTTGCCGAAGCCAGCGTCATGGCAGGCATGATCCAAGCCCCCGAAGATTACAGTCCATTTCGCAATTACCAAGCAACTAAAGCACGTCAAAAAGTCGTTTTAGATCGCATGGCGAATTTGGGCTGGATTACCACCGAAGAAGCAGAAGCAGCCTACAAAGAACCCCTCAAGGTGGGACAACCTACTGCTTGGAAAGGTAGTGCTTCCCCCTACATCACCCAAGCCGTCGTGGAGGAATTGACCCGCCGTTTTGGAGAAGAATTAGTTCAAAAAGGTGGTATGCGGGTACAAACGACCATTGATCTAGACTTCCAGCGCCGAGCAGAAGCTACAGTCCGTAAAGCGTTTCAACAGGCACGTAATCGCGGTTTAAGGGCGGATCAAGTGGCTCTTGCTGCGGTTGATCCCCGTACCCATTTTGTTAAGGCTTTGGTGGGGGGAGCGAACTATGAAACGAGTCAATTTAACCGTGCCATTCAATCGAAACGACAGCCCGGATCTTCGTTTAAGCCTTTTGTTTATTACACGGCTTTTGCTAGTGGTCGTTATACGCCCTATTCGACGATTGATGATACGCCTGTGAGCTATAAGGATGGGGATAAGATGTATTCACCCCAGAACTATGGGGGCAGTTTTTCGGGTACGGTGTCTTTGTTTGATGCGTTAAAAACATCGAAGAATGTGCCTGCGGTAAAACTTGGTAAGGCGATTGGTTTAGACCGGGTGATTGAGACTTGTAAGGTGCTGGGCATTAAGAGCCCGTTACAGCCTGTGGTCTCTTTGCCCCTTGGTGCGGTAGGGGTTAGTCCCTTGGAGATGACGAGTGCCTATGCGACTTTTGCGAATGATGGTTGGCAGAGTGATGCGACTTTGATTTTGCAGGTCACGGATAGTCAGGGGAATGTGTTGTTGGATAATCGCCCGAAACCTCGTCTGGTGCTGGATCCTTGGGCTGCGGCTTCTTTGAATAGTGTGTTGCAGGGGGTTGTGCAGAGTGGGACTGGAAA
>JBIKYI010000067.1:0-8855 GCA_044355355.1 Limnothrix sp.
GCTATCAAACACCCCCATGATTTTATCAATGTGGTCATCGGTCAGGGTGTTGGTGTTGGTTGCTTTTTTAAACAAGCCACTGGCATCAATAAACTGGGTAGCAGAGTCAGGCTTGTGCTTCGATAGCACCAAAATCGTTACAGCGATGGTAGTGCCAAAAAACAGATTGGGCGCGAGGGCAATCACGGTTTCAACGTAGTTGTTATCCACCAGATACTTTCTGATTTTTGCCTCCGCACCGCCACGGTAAAAAATACCAGGGAAGCACACGATCGCCGCCCGACCCTTGCTGGATAAATAGCTCAAGCAATGCAACACAAACGCAAAATCAGCCTTAGACTTAGGCGCAAGCACCCCAGCAGGGGCAAAGCGATCATCATTAATTAGCGTCGGGTCATCATTACCAACCCACTTCACCGAATAGGGCGGATTAGAAACGATCGCATCAAACGGCTTTTCATCCCCAAAATGCGGGTCAGTCAACGTATTACCCAACTGGATATTGAACTTGTCGTAGTTGATGTTATGCAAAAACATATTCATCCGCGCCAAGTTATAAGTCGTGTGGTTGATCTCCTGCCCATAAAAACCGTCTTCAATGAGGTGAGCATCAAAATGCTTTTTAGCTTGCAAGAGCAGCGAACCCGAACCACAGGCGGGGTCATAAATTTTATTGACACTGGTTTGCTGGTGCATAGCAAGCTGGGCAATCAACCGAGAAACATGCTGCGGCGTGAAAAACTCGCCGCCCGATTTACCCGCATTCGCGGCATAGTTAGAGATCAAAAACTCATAGGCATCACCAAACAGATCGATATGACTCCCTTCAAAATCCCCAAAATCCAGCCCCGCCACCCCTTTCAGTACCGCCGCCAACCGCAGGTTTTTATCCTTGACCGTATTGCCGAGGCGGTTGCTCGTGGTGTCAAAATCCGCAAACAGCCCCTTGATATCCCTCTCAGACGGGTAGCCATTGGCAGAGCTTTCGATCGCCGCAAAAATCGCCGCTAGGTCAGTATTCAGGCTTTCGTTCGTGTTAGCACTCGTAGCTATATTGGCAAACAACTGGCTAGGATAAATAAAATAGCCTTTAGTTTTAATGGCATCATCTTTGATGTCCTCGGTAATGACACTATCGGGTAGTTCGGCATAGTGGATACTATCATCACCTGCCTCGATGTAACTGGCAAAATTTTCACTGATAAAGCGATAAAACAGCGTACCGAGTACATATTGCTTGAAATCCCAGCCATCGACTGAGCCACGCACATCATTGGCTATTTGCCAAATTTGGCGTTGTAGGGCGGCGCGTTGCTGAGTACTCGTCATTATGGAAGCTCTGTTGCGATCAGTTTTGAATAACGGTCAGTGTGACCTCGGTTTCATAATAATACGGTGGTTTATCAACAGGGCGACAAATACCGAGGGATGCCCCATCGCCACTGTTTACTCATGAATGCGTTGGATGCCCAAAAAGTAGGTTTTCAAGAACATCAACGGGTCACGGTCAAGGGTGATGCTGGCGAATTGACGGATATTGAAATTATCTTTGGGGCAATTCGCGAAGGGGTGGGCTTTATGTTTTATCCGGAGGCGAATGTTTTATTTACGGCGCAAATTGATCCCCGTTGCGGTACGCCTGCCTTTAAACGTGTCCCCGTTTGGGTCTATTAAGAATGGCGATCGCCAAAGTCTGTTTAGTATTTGCTTAGTATTCGCATTAACTCTTACTTGATCCCGAACTCAAGTTAATTCAAGTTTGTTTTGGCTTTGATGCTGTAGTTATTGAAGGCGGTTTGTAACTCGTTTAATTTCACAGGTTTGCTTAGATAATCCTGCATCCCGACCCGCAGACATTTTTCACGATCTTCCCTGGAGACATTGGCAGTGAGGGCAATAATCCAGGGTTGATTCATTTGCGCTGCATTTTTGCGAATACATTGGGTGGTGCTGATGCCGTCGAGTTCGGGCATTTGGATGTCCATCAGGATGACATCATAGGTCTGGTGTTCGATGCGGTCGAGGACTTCCTTGCCGTTCACCGCGATGTCGGCAATGTAACCGAGTTTTTTGAGCATCAGCCGCAATACTTTGTAGTTGGTGGGGTTGTCTTCGGCGATGAGGATGTTGAGATTATTAATGGTGTGGCGATCAATGGGGGCGGGGTGATTGGTAATAATCTGTTTGGGGCTAGAGGGTTTGAGGGTGCTGAGTTTTTGCAGGAGGTTAGCGGAACGGAGGGGCAGGGGAAAGATGGTGATATTTTCGGGCAGGGTTTGGCTGATGTAGGGGGCTTCGGTGATGCAAACGGTGGTGATGTGGTGGGGAATATTGGCGATCGCCCAATGGAGGTTATCGGTGAAGGTCAGGATCACGGTGGGCTGTTCGGTGGTGGTCGCCAAAGCTTCTTGTAGTTCTGTGGGGTTGTTAAAAACATGGGGCGATCGCCCTTGGGCTTCAATGAGGGTCTTGAGATTTTGGGCTTGGAGAGCAGTTTGGGTATAGATCCAATAGGGCACAGACCGCAATTGGGTGGAGGGTTGTGTCGGGGCGATCGCCGTCTTAATCGTGAAACAAAAGGCAGTTTTGGCATCAAGATCCGCAAACCTCGGCAGGGGCTTAAATTGCGCCCGTTGGGGATGCACATCGCCGCCATAGAACGTCTGGTTGGGGGTATCCGCCTTGCTTTCTACCCAAATTTGACCGCCCATCATGTGACAGAGGCGCTGGCAAATGACAAGACCCAACCCCGTGCCACCATAGCGACGCGTCGTGCTGGAATCCACTTGGCTAAAGGCTTTAAACAGACGATTAATACGGTCTTGCGGAATCCCAATCCCTGTATCCACCACGGTAAAAAGTAGTTCGATTTCGTTGTCCGATCCATGGCGGCGATCGCCCGTGACCCAGAGATAAACCCCCCCCTGCGCCGTAAATTTCACCGCATTACTCAACAGGTTGACCAAAATTTGCTGGAGACGCGGGCGATCGCCCATCAACACCGCTGGCAGATCCGGATCGATCACATAATTTAACTGCAACTGATTTTGCTTCGCCCGTAGATGTACCAGATCGAGCGCATCATCCAAACAAGCACGCAAATCGAACGGACAATACTCTAACTCCAGTTGACCCGCCTCAATCTTCGAAAAATCAAGAATGTCATTAATAATCGTCAGGAGATTTTCTCCCCCATTCTGGATCGTGTAGAGATAATCCAATTGCGCCTGGTTTGCCGCATCCGCCTCCCGTCTTGCCTTCAACAACTCCTGATTTTGCCATCCCAAATATTGCGAAGCCTGGGTTCTCGCCTCCAACAGATATGCCTGTTCCAGGGCAATCCCCACCTGTATGGCAATGTCCTCTAACAGTTGAATCTCATCTGCCTGCCATTGCCTGGGCTGTCCCATTTGGTAAAGACAGATCAACCCATTTGCCTGATCCTGACTCGATGTGCGAATCGCCAACACCGAATGAATATCATGGCGACGATAACCCGCAAGCAAGGGCGCACTGAGATCTACTTTATTCACATCATCAAAGGCGATCGCCCGATCCTGAGCCAAAAGACACTCAAACAGACCCCGATCCGCCAAAGCCAAATCCCCCTGACTTGTCCCACTGCCATCCGCCCCATAGGCAACAATAAAAGGAACCTGAATTTCCCCATCCACCTCACTACAACGATGAATAACACAACGACTGACCTGGAACGCCACCCCAATCAGTTCCGCCGTCGTCTGCAAAATCGTGCGACTATCCAACGTCGTTCGAATCCGATTCGTCATATCCCGCAAAAGCTGATTATGGCGGAGTTGCGCCTGGATCTGTGCCGTTGACCTTTGCTGCTCCAGCGTTGAACTAATCCACTGCGCCATCAACTGCAACAATTCCTTATCCACATCCCGGAAAGGCGTAGCCCGTTGCTGAAAACTCGAAAAATTCAACGTCCCATACAACTCCCCCTGTACCATAATCCGGCAGCCAATATAGGACTCTATCCCCGTCATCTCATAGGCTGGATGATTTGCCCATTCGCTTTCTTTAGCATGTTCAAAGACACAAACTTCATCCCGTTGAATTGTTTGCTCACAGAAGGTTTGTTGCAGATTAAACACCGTTCCTTCCTGCAAATTCGGCACAATACCACAAAATTTTTCCACAAGATATTCTTCCGGCGGTTTAATTCTCGATAAAATCCCAATTTCTGCCTGAAAGCGTGAATTCCCTAGCTGTAACATCCCCTCTACCCGCTCGGCAAAGGTTAAATGGGGATCCGCCGTTAAATGATATAAAACCCGCAGCGTCGCCTCATTATTTTGCAACTCCCGTTCTGTTTCCTTCTGTTGGGTCACATCCATGGCGATGCCGAGAACCGCTTTTTCTGTGGAACCTGCCGGACGGAAAGGGATTTTATGGATATCAAGGAGACGGATTGCGCCACTGTGGTCGGTAAATTTGGTCTCGGAGAGGGAGACAGATCGCCCCACCCGAATGACTTCAAGATCTGTTTGGTGAAATATTTCTCCTTCGGCGGGGATCGCACAGAAATCTTTTTCGACGCGATTGATCAGATCAGTCACTTGCACACCGTAGCTCTTGGCGGTGGCTTTGTTGGCGAGGATAAATTCACCCTTGATGTTTTTGGCAAAAATGAGGTGGGGCACAAGGTCTAGTACTTGCCAGAGGACGCGCTCGCGATCCTGGATCGCCTGTTCGGCGGTTTTGATCTGGGTGATGTCTTCTGCCATCAGGGAAAATTGGGCGGTGTTGCTGAGGTGGGACAACAGGGGGGAAATGGTGATGGCAAACCAGCGTTCTAGATGAATGGAGTAGCTTTCAAATTTGGTGGTTTGTTGGGTGGCGAGGCTGGTTTCGAGGTGCTTGTACCATTGTTCCAGGAAGGGGCGATCGGGCAGGATGGCGTTGAGGGTTTGTTGTTCGATTTGTTGGGGGGTGAGGTGAAAGAGGCTGGCGAGGGTTTGGTTATAGGAGATAATGCGTAGGCATTGGGGCTGGGCTGTGTAGGTGACAATGCCCATGGCGAGCATACCGCTTTCGTAGAAGCTGTCGAGGATGGCTTGTTTGCTCTGGAGGGTGGTGGCGATTTGCCGTTGTTCGGTGATGTCCTGGAGGATGCTGATGCCGCCGAGGAGGTTGCCGTTTTGGTAGAGGGGGGCAAGTTGGGTGCTGTAGAGGCGATCGCCAAGGGTCAGTTCGGAGCTAAGGGTTTCCCCATTCAGGACGCGTTGGTATTCTGCCTGGAGGCGATCGCCGAGAGACTTTGGGAAGACTTCTAGGGGCGTTTTTCCTTCCATGGCACGATGGCTTAATCCCATGATCTCCAGCGCCATCCCATCCACTAAGATGTAGCGTTGTTGCGGATTAAATACCCAGATCGCACCGTTGGGAAAGTTGGCAATGAGATTGTGGTAGAGGGCATCGCGGTTGGCGAGTTCCTCCTGGACATTGGCTAATAAATGATGTTTGTGGGCGAGGGTTTGTTTGAGTGCCTTGATGAGGTGACCGAGTTCCCAAGGGTGTAACACTTCCACGAGGCAGCTTTGGGTAATTAAACCCAATAATTGTCCATTGGTCTGACTCACGATCAACCGTCGGATGTGATGTCGATTCATCATTTCCTGGGCTTCTAGGAGAGAGGCAGTTTGGGGAATTTGAATAATCGGGGTGGTCATCACTTCGCCGATAGGGATCTCTGCCCTAGTCAGGACTTGATGGCGAATTTTGACCAGATCCCGCTCTGTCAACACCCCAATTGGTCTGTTCTGGTCATCGATCACCACTACGCAACTAATGCGTCGTTGCACCATCTGGGCGATCGCCTCCGTGACAGATGTTGCCGGGGTGACACAAAAAACATTGGTGCGTACCACCTCTGCCACTGTTCGTAATTTGAGTAAATTAGACAGGCGCAGTTGACGGCGAATATGGTCGAGGGTAATGATCCCCTGCACCCGATTGTGCTGATCGACGATGGGGATATGGCGAATGTGATGGGTTTGGAACTTCTTGAAGGCATCCGTCAGTAGGAGTTTTTTCTCTTTTTGGAGGGTGATGACATCGGTGGTCATCACCTGGGCGATCGCCAACTGCTCTAGCCCCTGCCGCCCAGAGATTAACAATTTTGTCCAGTCCCGTTCCGTAAAAATCCCCCGTAATTGTCGATCTTCATGGATCACACAGTAACTGCTGCGAGACTGTTGCATCAATGCCAACACATCTTCGACGGAGGCATCCGCCTGAGCCAGGAGCATATCCTCCGTGAGTAATTCCGACAAAGAAGATACAGTGGTGAATTCCATAGCAATCTATCTACACGCTGTGATGCTTACTCACGCTCAATCTGGTTGATGCGTTTCACATTGAGCGTATCACTCATATTCTTGATTTGGTTGATGCTGTAGGTCAGTTGTTGGGCATCCCGGATATCAATGCTGAGGGAAATAATAGCGGGCTTGCCATGGGTGGTTTTGACCGTTGCTTTGCGCACATTGATATTTTGATCGCTCAGACGGCAAAGAATATCCTTCAGCACACCTACTCGGTCAATTACCTCAATACTGAGATCAATGGGATAAACCGGAGATTGTTGATTTTCGTGGTTGGGATTCCAATGGACGGGAATGAGGCGATCGCTCTCAAAATTTTGCACATTCTGACAATCCCGATGGTGAATGGAAATCCCCTTATGGCTCCGGGTGACTGCCCCGATAATGGGTTCCCCCGGTAGAGGCGCACAGCAACCCGCCAGACTATACACCAGCCCTTCAATCCCGGCGATCGGATATTTATGGCTATCCTTGGCGAGGGACTTGGGGGTTTTAGCCGTATTGAGGGAAGCTTCTACGGTTAACTGGGGCAGATGGGCTTCTTCCTGTACCCTGACCATTTCCCGCCAACGGTTGACCACATGGTTGAGGGTCACTTCGCCATAACCCATGGCAGCAAGAAGATCCTCGGTGTTTTGATAGTTGCACTTGACGGCAACGGCTTGCATCGCTTCGGATTTGAGGATGGTATCTAGTCCGGTTTTGCCCAGTTCTTTTTCCATCATGCTTCGACCCCTAGCGAGGTTCTCTTCCCGGTGCGATCGCTTATACCACTGACGAATGCGATTTTTGGCGCTGGGGGTTGCCACATAGTTCAACCAATCGAGGCTGGGGTGGGCATTTTTCTGGGTGACAATTTCGACGATATCGCCATTTTTGAGCTTGGTATCGAGGACAGACCAACGCCCATTAATGCGTGCCCCCTTCATGTGGTTGCCTACTTCTGTATGGATGCGATAGGCAAAATCGATGGAGGTGGCTCCTTTGGCTAGGGCGACCACATCGCCGTTGGGGGTGAAGACATAGACATCATCTTCGAAGAGGTTGTCTTTCAGGTTATCAATATATTCTTCGGCATCTTTGAGATCGCTTTGCCATTCGATCAGTTGGCGCAACCAGGTGAATTTTTCTTCGTCGGAGTTGATCGTGCCTTCGGAATGTCCGGTTTCTTTGTATTTCCAGTGGGCGGCGATCCCGTATTCGGCGATGTGGTGCATTTCCATGGTGCGGATTTGCACTTCGAGGGGGCGACCGTTTAAGCCAACGACGGTGGTGTGGAGGGATTGGTAACGGTTGGGCTTGGGGAGTCCAATGTAGTCTTTAAAGCGTCCGGGGATGGGCTTAAAGGTGTCATGGACGACGGCGAGGGCACGGTAACATTCGTCATTGTTTTCGACGATGATGCGAATCCCGGCTACGTCAAAGATTTCGTCGAATTCTTTCTGTTGTCGGCGCATCTTGTGGTAGATGCTGTAGAGGTGTTTGGGGCGACCTTTGATTTCCCAGACGTGGAGGTGGAGGTGGTGGAGTCGTTCGCGGACGAGGGCGATCGCCTGGTCAACGAAGGCTTCCCGTTCTGCCCGTTTTTCGGAAATATGTACCTGCATCGTCCGAAAGGCTTCGGGTTCGAGGTATTTAAAACATAAGTCCTCTAGTTCCCACTTAAAGCGCCAAATCCCGAGGCGGTTGGCGAGGGGGGCAAAAATTTCCTTGGTTTCGAGGGCGATGCGTTGCTGTTTATCGGGGCGCAGATGTTCTAGGGTGCGCATATTGTGGAGGCGATCGGCGAGTTTCACCACAATGACGCGGATATCCTCTGCCATGGACAGGAACATGCGCCGGAAATTTTCGGCTTGGCGTTCGGTGCTACTCGAAAAGGTGAATTTAGTGAGTTTGGTGACCCCCTCCACAAGCTGGCTGACTTCACTGCCGAAGCGTTCTTCAATCTCGGTAACGGTGACTTCTGTATCCTCCACCACGTCATGGAGGAAACCAGCGGCAATCATGGCGGCATTCCCCCCCAGATCGAGCAATAGTCCTGCTACGGCAACGGGATGGGCAATGTAGGGTTCGCCTGATTTACGGGTTTGTCCTTCGTGGAGGGCATGGGCAAACCGAAAGGCGCTGTTGATCAGTTGGCGATCGCCTGCCGCAATCTCTGGGGAATCAGCACCATACAGATAGTTCTTTAGCCAAGCGGGTAAGGGAATATCAAATTTTTCAGGGGCAGAGATAGGAGAAACAGCCATAGGAGGAGGGTGGGTAGAAACAAATGGTAGAGAGCAAAACGAAGGAAAAGAAGCGTCATTCCTTGGGGGAAGGCAGTTATCGCAAGACAAGCAGTCATATTTGGGCTTGTTAAGGCAAATTATTAGATCAAGTGATCTTGTTGGAAACGGGAGACCCAAATCAGTCACAACGCTTTAAATCTTTGGCAAAGATCTATCCAAAGAAAGTTGTCAAAAAATTGTAGGGTATAGGTCTTTTTTAAGATCTTTTTAATAT
>JBIKYI010000471.1:0-3235 GCA_044355355.1 Limnothrix sp.
AAACTCATTTTTCGCACAAAAAAGTTATTAAAAGCTTATTTTTCAGCTTAAATGAAAGCTGTAGTGAATGACTAAACGGGATGGCTGCTCTGCCATTGTTTATCTGCCACTGTCTAAACTTGAGCCAGTGCAACTCAAATTGCAGCGTTATCAAAAAGAGTGATCAAAAAAGAAACCAGATGGCAATCAATTCACTGAGCCAATCCTATTCGCAATTGCAAAATCAGTTGCAACAATTAGCCTTGCGCCTTGAACAAGGGAATCTGGAGGCAAGTCAGGCGATCGCCACAGGTCAGCAATTATTACAATTTTGGCAAACCCAATTGGCAACGTCAACGGGGGAAAACTTAGCACCACAAACCTTGGCACAATGGCAATCTCTGCATATTGAACTACATCGAGAACTGCGCTTATTAAACCTTGATCTAATGTTTTTCAGCCGTAGTCTTGCCCCGGAAACCAAAGCGACAAAGCAAAAAAATGTCGGCGATCGCCTCAACAAACTCCAACAATATTGCAGCCACCTTAGACAGACCCTGAATAATCATCCGGTCCCTCCGGACAAACCGGCAACGTAAAATGAAACTCACTCCCCTGACCCAGGGTACTATCCACCCAAATCTTGCCATGGTGCGCATGGATAATCCGGCGACAGACCGCTAACCCCAGACCATAGCCCTCCTGCTTGCGATCGCGCTGCAACCGGAAATGCCCCTCAAAAATTTTCTCCCGCTCATCATCCGGAATCCCATGCCCCTGATCCACCACCGACACCTGCACCTGCTGCAACGTGCGATGTAGACCCACAAGACGAATCTGCTGACCCGCCGCACTATATTTGATCGCATTATCCAGCAGATTTACCAACACTTGACGCAATAACTCCGGATCCCCATATACCTCCGGCAAATCCGGCGGAATATCCAGCACCAACTCAATCGAACCCCGCTGAAACTTCTCCCGAAACTGCCCAACCACCGCATCACAAAGATCCGCAATTTTCATCCGCCGGGGCTTAATATCCAACTTTGTCGAAAGTTGACGAGACTCCTGCAACAATTCCGTGATCATCCGATTCATGATCTGCAACTGATTCTTCGCCTGCTGGTAAAGCTGCGCCTTCAGACTAATCGTTTTTTCCGTCTCCGGGCGCTGGGCAATAATTTCCAACGTTTCCAAAGCAATGGAAGTCCCCGTCAACGGACTGCGCAAATCATGGGCAAGCATCGCCAGGATCTGATCCTTAAATTCGATCTGCTTGAGCAATTCTTCCTTGTCCCGTTGCAGCTTAAACACCTCATCGGATAACCGCATAATCTCCTTCGCATAGCGAGTTTCGATCAAAGGGTGATCCTGACTGTGCAGATGCGGGTCTACCTCCTCCGGGCGATCGCCAAGATCCACATCCCCTTGCCGCAACTCCCGTAGCGTTTCCTGCCACTGCTCCCACCAACGCTCCAAATCCGGCAGAATACTACTCCCCGCAAAAATCTGCATCGGCTTCGGATAAAGCTTCACCAACGAAGGCGTTGCCACCAAGCGATAAAGCTCCACCAACTGCGGCTGTTCCTTAATATTAATCACTTCCAAAGAAAAATCAGTCCCCTCCCGCAGCGTATTCAAATAGTCCTCAACCTGCTTAATATGAGCGCGGTGGGCAAGACGCTCATCCGTAAATAAAAGCAACTGTAACTTGGGCATTACAGGGGCAACAGACTCAGAATGTCGGGGGCGGCGATCAAAAGACACAAGGGTTCTTAGAAATATAAAACAGCCCGAAACGAGCTATAAAAGCCGAGAAACAGGATTTACCAATCCACACGCTAATTTTCAAGAACTAATGACATTAAGTCAATCACATAGAAGGCTTCTCAATGTCATTGTAATCCGTTGGAGGCACTTTTCTGAGGGAGAAAAAGATCCATCAGACTTTAGTTGGATGCGGGAGATTAACCAAATCGTTTTAAAATCTTAAGATAATTTAGTTGACTCCTCAAAATCGTTGTTCAGCGACTCTTTAAGGAAGGAATACCACTATGGCTTTAGGCTACGTTGCCCTCGTTCTCCATGCCCACCTACCCTTTGTGCGCCATCCGGAAAGTGATTTTGTCCTTGAAGAAGAATGGCTATTTGAGGCGATCACGGAAACCTATGTGCCACTCCTGCACGTATTTGAAGGATTAAAACGGGATGGCATTGATTTCAAAATCACCATGAGTATGACACCGCCCCTGGTGGCAATGCTCAGGGATCCCCTCCTCCAGGATCGCTACGATGCCCACATGAAACTGTTGATGGAGCTTGTGGAAAAAGAAATCGTCCACAACAAACACAACGGTCACATCAAATACCTGGCAGAGTACTACCACAAAGAATTTACGGCGATCCTCGATACCTGGGAACGCTACGACCGCGACCTCGTTAAAGCCTTTAAGCAATTTCAAGATTCCAATAACCTCGAAATTATTACCTGCGGCGCAACCCATGGCTATCTACCCCTGATGAAAATGTATCCCCAGGCGGTATGGGGACAGATCCAAGTTGCCTGTGAAAGCTATGAAGAAAATTTTGGTCGTCCGCCGAAGGGAATCTGGCTGCCGGAATGCGCCTATTACGAAGGGGTAGAACGGATGCTAGCGGATGCGGGTCTCCGTTATTTCCTCACGGATGGTCATGGCATTCTCTATGCTCGTCCCCGTCCCCGCTATGGGAACTATGCACCCATTTTCACGGAAGCTGGGGTGGCTGCCTTTGGTCGGGATCATGAATCTTCCCAGCAGGTCTGGTCTTCGAAGGTGGGTTATCCGGGGGATGTCTGTTACCGCGAATTCTATAAGGATTTGGGTTGGGAAGCGGAATATGAATACATCAAGCCCTACATCATGCCCAATGGTCAACGGAAGAATACGGGGATCAAGTACCACAAGATCACCAGTCGGGATGGGGGTCTATCGGAGAAGGGTCTCTATGATCCCTACTGGGCAAAGGAGAAGGCGGCGGAACATGCGGCTAACTTCATGTACAACCGTGAAAATCAGGTGGGTCGCCTGAATAAGATGATGGGTCGTCATCCGTTGGTGGTTTCGCCCTATGATGCGGAGTTGTTTGGTCACTGGTGGTATGAGGGTCCTTGGTTTATTGATTATTTCTTCCGTAAGTCTTGGTATGACCAGAGCACCTACGACATGACCCACTTGGCGGATTATCTCCGGATGGAGCCAACGCAACAGGTGGC
>JBIKYI010000426.1:0-3449 GCA_044355355.1 Limnothrix sp.
GTTGCGGCGGTCGGCTCTGTTGGATCTGGGGGCGATCGGTTATGTGCCAGCGGGACAGGCGATCGCCAAAGCTTTTGCCGAAAATAGTTTAAAGTTGATTGCCCTCAATGGTATCCTCGAATGTCATCTGAAGAAAAATAGGGAAAGCCTTGATACGGAAGCTTTAGAGTTGATGACGATTATGGACGATCTACTGTAGAAGGTCGATATCATCATCTATTTTTTAGCGCTTAGACTCTTGTTTTTTGTTTGATTATTTTGTTTATTGGTTTGTGATTCACCCATGACCGTTGAAGCTTTAATTCGTGACGTTAAAAACGCTGATTCTGCCCAAAAATTGGTGCAAAGTGTTGCCAAATTAGCAGCGACGAAGGATCCAGCAGGCATTGCTACCCTCGTGGAAGTTTTGAAGTTTAATAATCCGGGGGCTGCGGTAACGGCAGTGGGAGGGCTGATCCAAATTGGTACGCCCGTTGTGCCCTATCTGTTGGAAAATATTGATGGTTACAACTATGGTGCAAGGGCTTGGATGCTGAGGGTTTTTGCGGGGATTGGTGATCCGAGGGCGTTGGATTTATTAATTGAGGCGGCAAATACGGATTTTTCGTTGAGTGTGCGACGGGCGGCGGCTAAGGGTTTGGGCAATATTCAGTGGGAGCAATTGGCGGCAGATGAGCGATCGCCAAAGCAACGTCAGGTATTAGATTCGCTGTTGCTTGCCCTGGAGGATGGGGAATGGGTGGTACGCTATGGGGCGATCGCTGGATTAGAGGGTTTAGCGCAGGAGTTACCGACGGCGTTACAACAGAAAATGTTGGCAAAATTACAGGCATTTGTCACCCAAGAAACGGAAATTACTGTGCGAGCCAGGGGTAAAAAAGCGCTGTCACAATTTCATCAATCATAAAGGTTAAAAAGATTAGGTGGATTTTAAATAATGATTAGGTAAAAATTAGGCGATCGCCCCATTTGTTTCGGGATAAAGCGGTCGTACAAGAATCGGCGCATAGAAATCTTCTTGATATAATTCCACCTTAGATTGAGCAGATAATAATAACAAAGCCCAAAAAATACCAACCTTTTCATGGCGATGTTGTTGTTGGGTAATTTCCGCTGGAAAAAACTCATTTGCTTCCTTATATCTCAGCCATTGTTCCACCACTTCATTCAGTTCAAATAAGGCAGGCAGCGCTGAATCTTTAGGCGTTTGTGTCTGAAAAAATTGTTCTAATTGTGCCGCTAATTCCGTTAAATTTTCATCATGGGCAAGTTGCGTAATTTGTTTAATCGCATCTTTATTCGACATTTTGCGAGGACGATTAACCCGTTTTTTCGGTGTATGATCCTCGATTTCATTGGCAATTTGTTGAATTTGCTCGATAAATTCCTGGAGTGTCACCCGTCGTCGTTGAGGAGGTGGAGCCGAAGCCCTGCGCCGAATGTGGTTTTCGAGTTTGAGGGGGAGTCGCCTACCATCCCCCGCATCCCAATCTTCAAGAAATTCTTCTTCCTGAATTTCCGCTTCAATCGCCGTCAAACTTTCCAGGGTATCCGCCTTTAATAGGACTAACTTCGAAGCCCACAAAAATGTTTGTCCTGACTGCGGTAGATCCGTTGGTTTAGCGATAACATCGGTTTCTCCGGTTAAACCTAACTCACTCAGAAACTGATCAATTACATCAATCACTTGCACATCCCAGGGATCGATTTCTCCTTCCTGGGCTAATTCAATGAGGGTGGCGATCGCCTCCTGAGCTTTATTCGACATAACTCTTTATAATTAAAACGCTTGAAATCTTTAAGCTTTAGCAATTAACTAACTAACCAATCAATTCGTTTCTTTTACCGACGTTGCTTCAGACTGAGAGTTCTCAACAAACTCCGCATCCAACAATTCACTATTCATTTCAACACTAGCAATACTTTTGGGTATTTCAGACTGACCTAAAGTCGCATCTTGCTTTAACTCAGTTGCGGACTCTTCTTGCAATTCCGCTAAAGTTTTTTCTAATTCTTCAATCTTTTTATTTTTTTGCTTGAGTTCCCGTTGTGCTTTCCAGGATTCTACCTGACGCTGTAACTGATCCCATAGGCTAAAAATCCATGCCAGTATCGCCCCAGTGCCGATAGCCAACAACAATTCAATCGATAATGGTGCTTCAATCTGTACACCAGGAATTAAGTTAATCGCCGCAATTTGAGTATTTTCAATACTAAAAAGTACTAGACCGAAACATAATACAAAAAATAATAAAAAATTTAATTGCCGCATAATCAAGCATCTAGATATTGATTAATACCAGCATAAAACATTCAGCTAATTTTACCCATAGATGACATAAAACTTGTAGTACAGTAGTTGTCACAAGAATTAAAAACAGCAAATCAGCAAGATCAGTCCTCCTATCTCACCCCCATGTCAGCCAATGGAGATCCCGTATTGCCTCTACCAATAGACTCAGGGGATACCACGGTAATGGCGAATCTCCCTTCTTGCTACACAATAGCTTCAGCCTCAAGCCAAATTATGGATTAGCCACAAGATTGAGTCTTTGATTGTTTGGATTCTTTTTGAGATTCATTGATAATGCGTATGCCTCCACGAAAGACTAGGGCAGCAATGATGAGACCAATAATTAAATCAGGATAGCGACTCTTAAAGATCAATACCAAAATGCCAGATAAAATAACGCCGATATTCGCAATCACATCATTGGCAGAAAAAATGACCGATGCACGCATATGAATTCCGTCATCTTTATGTTTGGAAATGAGTGTTAGACAAATCGCATTAGCAATTAAAGCAAGACAACCAACAGTCATCATCAGCAGACTCAAGGGTTCACTGCCAAAGATAAAGCGCCGACCCACTTCAAATACCACAAAAAATGCAAGGACTGTTTGTAAAATACCGCTAAATTTAGCTGCTTTGCGTTTTAAATTATTGCTTCTACCAATTGCATAAAGACTAATCAAATATACTGATGCATCAGCAAACATGTCTAAGGAATCTGCGATTAAGCCTGTGGATTCTGCAATGATACCTAATGCTAATTCTAGGATAAACATTAATGCATTAATTGCTAGCACTATTTGTAGTGTTTTTCGTTCTTGTGTGTTTCTAGCTTCCATTTCACATCCGCATTCTGACACCATAACCTCCGAATTTTACTCAACTAACACCAGATAATCTCTCTAATATAGCTTTTATAAAAACACTATCTCAGGATAGAGGTGATCACGGTTATTCCTTCACATACTTGAAGATTCGACTCTGAATTACATGGCAGATGATGCTTTGTCTTGCTCTAGGGCATGGTCGTAATCGATATCCTGCGATCGCCCCCTTTATTGATTCGCCAATTCAAATCTGAAGTGCAACAGGTTCTGATGATGACAGCAAGAATACTTCACTCGGAGTGCGATAGTCAAGCGATTTTCTTGGTCGA
>JBIKYI010000427.1:0-3438 GCA_044355355.1 Limnothrix sp.
CCCAATAGTTGCACCTCAATTTGCTCAACCCCAATTACCGAAGGCAGTTCCGCCCACATCCGCTCCTCAACAACCCCAACAATTTTCAGCAAACTTTTCCGGCAATTTTCCGGCTCCCAGCCAACAAATCCCGCCCCAGAACCAACAGAACGGTACAGCCCAGCCCAGCCCCATCACGGATAATGCCGTTTATCCCCAATCACCAGCGCAAAAACCAGCGCCCTTAAGCACGAATATTCCCCCAGCGAAGTTACCCACCACGGAAGAAGTGGAAGGGGGTGTCAATGGTTGGGTGATCTTCCTCGCGGCGATCGCCATTATTTTGACGGCATTTGGGGCAGGATACATGGTAGTTTTACTTCTGCTGAACAACAACAATAATCCGAACTCTAATTAATCCCTTTAATCTCTTTACTCTCCAAAATTAATTCATAGGCAATCCATGGCAAGCATCCAAGCCCTACGAGGAACGAAAGACATTTTTGCACCTGAAATCGCCTATTGGCAGCAGGTGGAAGCGGTGGTGCGGGATTGCTTAGGGCGGGCAACTTACCAGGAAATTCGCACACCGATCTTTGAGCAGACGAATTTGTTTGAGCGGGGCATCGGTGAGGCGACGGATGTGGTCAGTAAGGAAATGTATTCCTTTACCGACAGGGGCGATCGCCCGATTACCCTCCGCCCAGAGGGAACCGCCGGGGCAGTACGGGCCTACATCGAACGGAAATTATTTGCCCAGGGTGGCGTACAACGGCTTTGGTACACAGGCCCCATGTTCCGTTATGAGCGTCCCCAGGCAGGGCGACAACGGCAATTTCACCAGGTGGGGGTGGAGGTACTCGGCACAGCGGATCCCAGGGCTGATGTGGAAGTCATTGCGATCGCCACAGAAATTTTGCAAAAACTAGGGTTAAAAAATCTCAGTTTGCAGCTTAATTCTGTTGGCAATGGGAGCGATCGCCAAACATACCGTGAAGCCTTGGTGAGCTACCTAACCCCCTTCAAAGCAGACCTAGACAAAGATTCCCAGGATCGCCTCGACCGGAACCCCATGCGGATCCTCGACAGCAAAGATCCCAAAACCCAAGAAATCGCCCAGAACGCCCCCAGTATCTTGGATTACCTCGGTGACGACTCCAAAAAACATTTTGATCAAGTCCAAGCGTCCCTGACTGCCCTGGGCATTGAGTATCACCTTAACCCTTGCCTCGTGCGCGGTTTAGACTACTACACCCATACCGCCTTTGAAATTCAATCCAGTGACCTCGGTGCTCAGGCGACGGTGTGCGGTGGTGGTCGTTATGATGGCCTAGTCAGTGAATTGGGTGGCCCCGAAACCCCGGCAGTCGGTTGGGCGATCGGCTTAGAAAGACTTGTGATCCTCCTACAACAATTGCAGGAATTGCCCGCTCCTCAACTGGATTTTTATCTCGTGTCCAAAGGAGAACAGGCAGAGGCAGCTTCGGTGATTTTGGCGCATAAACTCCGGTTTGCAGGTTTTTCCGTGGAACTGGATCTCAGTGGTAGTGCCTTCGGGAAACAGTTTAAACGGGCAGACCGCAGCGGGGCGATCGCCTGTTTAGTCATCGGCGACGAAGAAGCCGAAAACAATCAGGTGCAATTGAAATGGCTCCAGACAAAAGAGCAACAGACCCTCACACAAGCCGAATTACTGGGTAATATCGAACAGTGGCGGCAAAAGATTCAAACATTAAAAGATTAATCACATTAGAAACCACACATAATCACCCCGCACAATCTTGAGGACTGATGTCGATGGGCAACTTGGATTTTTTATTACAAAAAAAAGGCGATCGCCAATGGGGAACTGCCCATAAAACCGAGCTAAAACTCAAGTCCGGTAACTATCGCATTGCCGCCAAGGGAGACACCAGCATTGATGTGGCGGTGACCATCACCTTTGAGGGGGATGATGGGGCAGGCAATCCCCTCGTGAAGACCCAGACCCGCGCCAAACGCACCAATGCCCGTGGTTTATTGGCAATTTTGCCCTTTACCAACCTGCGTCCCGGTCAATGGACAATCACTTGCCAAAGTTTGGATGCCGCTAATCCCTGGGAAAAAAGCCTCGAACTCAGCATTTTTGAGGCGATCGCCAAACCAAAAAATTTTCGTCCCCTGCCCCTCCCCCCGAACCCCAATTTATTTTCCTTTGAAGGTTCCCTCTCCCTCTCTCCGGATGCCACATCAACCCCCATCGGCGCAGATACAGAAGAAAGCGTTCTCGAACGTTCCCTCGCGAAATTACTAGCGACAGGCAACGATGCCCTCTCCGCCGATGCCCTGCGTTCCGTGGTGGAAAGCAACTTCCAGGATTTAGATGAACAAGCCTCCGAAGATGAAGACACAGAAGATTGGTCAGATACCCAGACCGCAGCGGGTTTGTTGCAGGGTTCCCTCCAGGAATTAGAGGAGCTACTCCAGCAGGAGTTAGAACCCATTTGGCAGGAGATGGACTGGGCAGCCAAACAACAGGCGGCGATCGCCAGTAATGAGCCAGTGGTGGTGGATCCCCCCTGTATAGCAATTCGCCTGAGCCAAAATCTCGTTACTTGGCAACAGGGACAACCCGTGATCGTCACCGGAGAATTACAGGACATTGAGCCAATACCTGCCCTCTACCAAAATGCCCTTGCCCATTTAAAACTGCGCTTAACCCTGATTAATCCCCAGAATGCGCAACAACAGGTCACCGTGGAGCAGGAGATCACCCCGCCCACCTTTCCCCAGTCCTTCCGTCAGGTGTTGGCAATTGATCCTGACTGGCACACCTTGGCTGTGATCGGCGAAATTGTGCTGATGGCGGATGTACACCCAGCGGTGATTTTTGCCACCCAAAGTTTTCATCTCGTGGCGGATTATCAGGCGATCGCCGCCCAAATTAAACTGCCGGAAGTCCCCCCAGAGGATGAAGCTCTATTGCAAGGTGATGCTTCCACCTTATCTGTCCCCAACCCGGTGATCATTGCGGAAACCGTTTCCCGTAGCGAAGGGGGTTCCTCGATCCTGCCGCCCAAGTTAAAAACCAACGGTGGTCAAGGGGCGATCGCCCCCGAACTGCCAGCCTTTATGCAGACTCCCAAGCGATCAGACGACGGCATTGGCGAAGCAGTGCTAGAGGACAATCCTAGGGATGAACAGGCAGAACAAAAATCAGTTCCTGCTCTACCCGGTGGCGATCGCCCCATTGCCTTTACCGATTTGACCACAACGCCTCAGTCGGGAACACCCAAGTCCGAGTCAGCCGAACCGGAGATTCCTTATCCCTTTGTCTACGAACCAGAAGAGCCAACTTCAGAGGAATCAGCGCCGCAACCTACAGTCGAAGAAACCCCAGAAGACAATGCCGATTTAGATTGGAATTCCCGTTTTTTCCAGCGGCTCAATACCATGGCAACAGAAGTGGGCGATTCCTCC
>JBIKYI010000428.1:0-3435 GCA_044355355.1 Limnothrix sp.
TTAACGTCCCAACTGGAAAAAATCGAGCAGCAACTGACGGCATTGGCGAAGGACATTCAACATTGGCATCAACGGGTACAACAGGCGGAGGCAGGGAACAGACAGGATTTGGCAGCGGCGGCTAGGCAACGGGAAGCGGCGTTATTGCGGGAGGGAAATCAGCTTTGGGGCAGTATGCAGGGCACTCAGAAGCGGATTGAGCAGGTGAAGGCTCTCCTGGTGCAACTCCGGAGTAAACGGACGGAGGTGAAGGCGAAGATGGATGAATTGGCGGCAACTCAGAAAGTGCGTGATGATTACACCTCAAGTTGGGAAACAGGCATGGGCGATCGCCCCAGTAGCGATCCTGATGATCCCCTAGAGGCACAATTTCGGCAGTGGGAAATGGACGAACAGATTCGCCAAATGAAACAAAAAATGGGTCGATAGATTGCCATTAGAAGTTCATTTATGATCAGTTTGTTTATTTTATTTGTTAGGACTTTCGCCTTTGAATGAGAGTTTTTATAGGCGTTTGATGTGTTTGTTACGGGTGATAGGAATTTTGATGGTAAATTCTGTACCGACCCCTAGTTCTGACTTACAGCTTAATAAGCCTTGGTGGTGTTCATGGATAATTTGATACGCCAATTCAAATCTGAAGTGCAACAGGTTCTGATGATGACAGCAAGAATACTTCACTCGGAGTGCGATAGTCATTATCACGGATATAAATGACTGCCATGCCCTCCTCTGGTTCAACGGTGGTGGTGATGCGAATAACTCCCCTTAGGGCTTTTTTCGAGATGGCGATCGCATCAATGGCATTGCTAAGAATATTCATAAATACCTGATTCAATTGCCCTGGATAACATTCAACCTTGGGTAAATCACCATAATGACGTTGTACATTAATTTCTGCCCGATCCAAATTAGCATTAATTCGACTTTGCAAAATTAACAGAGTGCTGTCGAGTCCTTCATGGATATCAACACTTTTAATGGTGGCTTCATCAAGGCGGGAAAAATTACGCAGGGACAAAATAATATCGCGAATACGGGTTGTCCCTAGTTGCATGGAACGCAGTACGGCGGGCAAATCTTCAAGAAGAAAATCGAATTCCAGTTCTTCCATTAATTCGACAATTTTACGGTCTGGCTTGGGATAGCGATCGCGGTAGGCATTGAGAATTTCCAGTAAACTTTCGGTATACTCCTTCACATGGCTGATGTTGCCAGAAATAAAATTAATCGGATTATTAATTTCATGGGCGACCCCTGCTACCAGTTGCCCTAAGCTGGACATTTTGGCACTCTGGACAAGTTGGGTTTGGGTTTGGTGCAGTTTCTGGATGGTAGTTTCTAGCGTTCTGCTCCGTTCAGCGAGGGAGACTTCTAGACGTTTGCGTTTGGTCACATCCCTGGCGATCGCATAGATCAGTCGCTCTTCAGGTAAAGCAGACCCACACCAAGACAAATGCTTATAACTGCCATCTGCACAACGAAAACGATGCTCTAGGCGTAATGTCCCCTCGCCCAGAATAAGTTGTTGAATCGCATTCCTAGTAATTCCTTCGTCTTCTGAATGGATAAATGACCAAAAATTGGCATCTGTCAATTCCTCCGGCATATATCCCAAAATATCCCGCCAAGCAGGATTTATACGGATAAATTTCCCCTCAAAATTAGTAACACAAAATAAGTTAGGGGAAAGCCAAAAAAATCGATTACGTTCCTGCGTTAAAAATCGTAATCTTTTGGCTTGCTGGAGGGTATTTCTAAAGGATTCTCCCTGTTGAATTGCAATATCGAGATGAAGGGCAAGATATTGAACAATCGCAATTTCTTGGGGCTGCCATTGTCTAATTTCTCGACATTGATGAACACAAAATAAACCCCAAAGTTCATCTTTGATTCGTAGGGGGATAATTAAATTTGCCTTGATTTCAAATTGAGCCAAAATATCAATATGACACTGACTAAGACCCGCAGCATAAATATTCTCCACCGCCTGAATTTTACCCTTGAGATATTCGGACGCATATTGATCGCCAAAACATTCATCCTTTACCGAGGTGGCGATCGCCGAAGAATAGCCCTTCGCAACAGACTCCGCAATAAATTCTCCAGTGCAATAATTAGATCCATGGTGAAACTGGAAAATGCCAACACGATCCGCCAACAACATCTGCCGAATATCATGGACTGTTACCTGCAAAATCTCGTCAATATCCAGCGTCGCCCGCATCCGATAAATGATATTGAGCAACGCCTGTTGCTGCTTACCGCTTAATTCGCCTAGCGGAGGTGACGAAGAAACATTCTCTTCATTGTTAATGTCGCGAGAACTCATGAACGGTGGACTGATAGATTAGAGAGGAGAATCTACATCATAATACCCCTAATTTTATGGAAAAGAGAGCATTCAGTTTGTATTTGAGTTTTGTATTTGATTGATCTTGATGACGGAATTTAAGCGCCGAAAATAAAGGCATTTTTTAGACTATTTTTTAATTTGGCACTTAAGTATATCTTGACTTTCTCTTTTAAGTCCTTTCAATGTATTGTCGATAAGCTTTAATAATAGTGTTCTTGATCTGCATAGTAACATGTCCCCACCAAGTATTTTAATTGGCGATCGTTTACGTTTTATTCAGTGAAGTAATCACTATCAATTTTTTTGGTGCGATAAATTTCAGCCCTGTACATGCCAACATCACTTTCAATCATTAATTGAGCCAGTATTTTTCCATCAATTAAAATAATTTTCGAGTAAATTAGTTTAGAATACTCAATCGCTTCCTGGATAAAATCAGACGTTGTGATAAAAATACCCTTCTTCGCTCTTCTACCTTGTAAATCCCCCACAAATTTTTGGATTTCCGGTCTACTAACTCGACTTTCCCAGCGCTTTGCCTGAATATAAATGACATCAAGACCTAAACGATCTTCATTCATCATGCCATCAATGCCACCATCTCCAGATTTTCCAACCACCTGACCTGCTTCCTTGCGGGAGCCACCATAGCTCATCGCTAACAGCAGATCCATAACTCAATGTTCAAAAAAATCAGAGGAACAACTCTTAACCTGCCGATGATCCTCTATTAAACTTCATTGATCGACAGCATTTTCCTTTTTATTACACCTTCTAACAAAATGATATTTTCTATCCGACCTGGGATGCCTCTATCGCGAGAATAGCCCCAGAACAATTGCAATGGGTAGAAGTAAATTTAGCCAGTGAAATCGCCCAAAAAGCCAAATTATGCCTTGTGATTGGACATTTACCCCTCCATTCTGTTGCTGAAGAAAAAAGTACTTTAGTCGGTAATTATATAAATGATGTCGATAGTTTGAGAAATCTATTAGAAAAATATAAAGCGCCAATTCAAATTTGAAGTGCAACAGCTAGGGTCTTTCTGAAGAGGGACTCATAAGGATATTCTGATGTTA
>JBIKYI010000429.1:0-3426 GCA_044355355.1 Limnothrix sp.
AACTCATAGGGATTTCTTATTGTTTTACTTAACATCAGAATATCCTTATGAGTCCCTCTTCAGAAAGACCCTAGCTGTTGCACTTCATACTTGAATTGGCGATTGTATTTTAATTTTGATCTTGTTTCTATTTTTTATTCTTAAATTCCGATAATGAAATCTATTCTGTCTCAATTAAAAAATGCCGTTTCTCAAGCCCTTGTTAAGGCTTTTGGTGATGAATTTGGGAATACAGATCCCTTAGTCGTGCAGGCAAGTAATCCTAAATTTGGGGATTATCAATCCAATGTGGCTCTCTCCCTCACAAAAATTCTTAAGAAAAATCCCCGTGAGATTGCCCAAACGATTATTGATACCCTCGATCTCAATGATATCTGTGAAACACCCTCCATTGCGGGACCAGGTTTTATTAATTTTGCCCTCAAGCCTAGTTATCTTGAAACGCTGTTAAAGGAACTCCAAGGGTGCGATCGCCTGGGAGTCGAGACTGTCACAAATCCTCAGAAAGTAATTGTTGATTTTTCGAGTCCGAATATTGCTAAGGAAATGCATGTAGGTCACCTCCGTTCCACGATTATTGGTGACTCGATTGCACGGATTTTAGAGTTCCGTGGTCAGGCTGTTTTACGTCTGAACCATGTGGGCGATTGGGGGACACAATTTGGGATGTTAATTACCTATTTAAAGGAAGCCTATCCCGATGCTTTGACCCAGGCTGATGCCCTTGATATTGGTGATTTGGTTGGCTTTTATAAAAAGGCAAAAGTCCGTTTTGATGAGGATGAAACCTTTAAAGAAGCCTCGCGCCAACAGGTAGTGAAATTGCAATCTGGTGATGCCGAAAGTAAGCAAGCTTGGGATCTTTTATGTGAACAATCTCGGCGGGAATTTCAGAAAATTTATGATGTTCTGGATATTCAATTAACTGAACGGGGCGAATCTTTTTATAATCCCTATCTTGCTGATGTGGTCACAGCATTAGATGAGGTGGGTTTACTCGAAAAAGATGCTGGGGCACAATGTGTTTTTCTAGAGGGTTTTAAGAATAAGGATGGCGATCGCCTGCCGTTAATTGTCCAGAAAAGTGACGGTGGGTTTAACTATGCCACGACCGATCTTGCTGCCATTCGTTACCGCATCAAAGAAGATAAAGCCCAGCGCATTATCTACGTCACCGATTCCGGTCAGGCGGGACACTTCGCCCAGGTTTTCCAGGTCGCAGAACGGGCAGGGTTCATTCCCGACAATGTGGAAGTGGTACATGTGCCCTTTGGTTTAGTGCAAGGAGAAGACGGCAAAAAGCTCAAAACCCGTGCTGGCGATACGATTAAGCTCAAAGATCTCCTTGATGAAGCCGTGATTCGCTCCCGTGCCGACCTCGAAAAACGCCTCGCCGAAGACGATCGCCAAGAATCCCCCGAATTTATCGAACATGCCGCCAAAGTGGTCGGGATTGGCGCAGTTAAATACGCCGATCTCAGCCAAAACCGCACCAGCAACTATATTTTCAGCTTTGATAAAATGCTTGCCCTCCAAGGCAACACTGCCCCCTATATGCTCTACGCCTACGTGCGGGTGCAAGGGGTTAGTCGTCAAGGGGACATCGATCTCGCAACCTTACCCACCGATACGCCGATTCTTCTCACTGAAGCAGCAGAACTCGCCCTTGCCAAACATCTTTTGCAACTCAGCGAAGTCCTGATCAGCGTCGAACAGGATCTCATGCCCAATCGCCTCTGTGAATATCTCTACGATCTCAGCCGTAAATTTAACCAATTCTACGAAGCCTGCCCCATCCTCAAAGCAGAGGGCGATCGCCGAATTTCGCGACTCATTCTCGCTGACACCACCGCCCGCACCCTGAAACTTGGTCTATCACTGCTAGGTATCGAAGTCCTAGACCGCATGTAGAAACCCACCAAAACAATCACCCAAACAATAGAGGGATCAACAATCAGACTAGGCGATAAGATAAGGGATCATTAAGAGATATGAAGAAAGCATTGTTTTACCTAATATCTCTGATAACTTATATTCAAGGTACGAAATAAGAGTTCTGAAAAAGCCCTTATCCAAACGGAGAGATTGATGCGATGTACCTCCTAGCACAGTCTCGCTCAGGAGTCCTTCTCGATTTTAAATTTTGAACATAGACTCAGTTATACCTCCTAACGGAATCGGGTAATTGGACTATAA
The DNA here is from genome assembly GCA_044355355.1 of Limnothrix sp. Classification (GTDB taxonomy): domain Bacteria; phylum Cyanobacteriota; class Cyanobacteriia; order Cyanobacteriales; family MRBY01; genus MRBY01. The sequence continues at coordinate 2,197 of JBIKYI010000429.1, forward strand.
ACAAAGCCTGCTAGGCAAACTTGTTAAAGAAGCGCTCCGTGAGTTTGTTGTAAACCCTTATTTTGTTGTTTGGTAACCTTTTTGTTAATTGAATTCGAACGCTAGAGCCTGCTCACCGGAGTAGGCTTTCGCTTTGTCAGGGTTACTAAAATTACAAACCAGGGGTAAATGTTGAGCAAAAAATATCAGTTTAGGTCAAGATTTCGCTTGCAGAATCAGGGTGAAGGTTTATTCTCTACCGAAGTTTGAAGTGCTTCAGGGAGAGGAGTATAGGTTCCAATGGCATAGTTTTTCGCTTTGATGAGTTCGTCTAATTTTTTGACCCGTTTTGCTGGGGCGGGGTGACTGGCGAGAAAGTCCCAGTTTAGGCTCTGTTTTTCTGCCATACGCGCAAAGAAATCCGTTGCCCCTACGGCTTGACCATAGGTTTGATAGAGTAATTCCAAGCCATATTTGTCGGCTTCTTCTTCCTGGGATTGGGAATATTTCGCGTTGCTCACCATTTGCGCTGCATCAGCAAGGAAGGTGACATCACCAAATAGAGAAGAAACTACGGTGCGAATAACGAGCGATCGCCCAATGCCCCGCAAATGATCCCGATGGGCAAAATGCCCCAATTCATGACCTAATACCATCATTAACTCGTTTTCTGACTCCATCTGTGCGAGCAGACCTTGGAAAATCAGAATGGTATCGCCAGGAATCGCGGCGGCATTCACAATATCCTGGGGAATATAAAGCACTTGATAGTCTCGTTTCGCTTTGGATTCGGCAGGAATAATCGCTTCGAGTTTATTTACTAGTAAATCTAATTGCGCCTGTTCTGTGCCTGATTTTGCTTGGGTTTCATAGACCTTGACGATCGCCTGACCGAGATTACGTTCCCAGGAGACGGGCATCTGCACGATGAGCCAACCCACCACTAGATTCAGTGCCCAAATCAAAAACACCAGCAAACAGAGAAACATACCGACCAGGGTAATTAATTCCTTGGGGCTGGATTCAGGATTGCGATCGCTCCATTGATGCTCTGGGGGATTTGTCCCTTGGGGATCATTCATTGCTCTATACCTTGCTATACGCCCAGTGATTCCATTAATGGCAACATTTGCTCAAAGGCTTTTCCCCGATGGCTAATCTGATTTTTTAGCTCTGGGGTCATTTCTGCAAAGGTCTGCTGATATTCTGGCACATAGAAAATGGGGTCATAGCCAAAACCGCCCTCACCCC
>JBIKYI010000430.1:0-3412 GCA_044355355.1 Limnothrix sp.
AACCTTACTCAAAGTCTTACTGGGTCTCATCAAACCGCAACAGGGCAGCGTCACAATTCTCGATAAACCCGTTAACCAAGGACGCAAATATATCGGCTATGTCCCACAATTGCTCGAACTGGATCACACCTTTCCGATCCGCGTTAAAGATGTGGTGATTATGGGTCGCCTTGGTAAACGTAAATTATTCCACCGCTATAACCGCAAGGATGAGGAAATTGTCCGGCGATCGCTCGATCAGGTGGGCATGACAGAACTGGGCGATCGCCCCATCGGTGACCTGTCCGGCGGTGAACGACAACGGGTTTACATTGCGCGGGCATTAGCCTCTGAACCAAAAATTTTGCTGCTGGATGAACCCACCGCCAACGTCGATTCCCAGGTGCAAGCCAGCATTTATGAACTACTGCGGGAACTGAACGAATACATAACCATTTTGATGATTTCCCATGACCTCGGTGCGGTATCCTCCTACGTCAAAACCGTAGGCTGCCTGAACCGTACCCTGCACTATCATCACAACAAACTGATCACCCCCCAGATGATCGAAGCGACCTACCAATGCCCCGTGGATCTCATTGCCCATGGCGTACCCCACCGGGTTTTCCCTGACCATGACGGTCAAGACGCGCCCGTTCACATCCATTCCGAAGATTGTAACCATGCTTGAAGTGCTCCAGTTTGAATTTATGCAAAATGCCCTGGTCGCTGGGGTATTGGTCAGTATTGCCTGCGGGATTGTCGGCACATTTGTCGTCGTTAACCGCATTGTCTTTATTAGCGGCGGCATTGCCCATGCTGCCTATGGCGGAATTGGTCTTGGCTATTTTTTCAAATTTAATCCCATCTGGGGGGCGATCGCCTTTGCGCTCATCTCTGCCCTGAGCATGGGCTGGGTCGAACAAAAAACCAAACAGCGGGGCGATACCCTCATTGGGGTGATGTGGGCGATCGGTATGGCGATCGGCATTATCCTGATCGACCTCACCGATGGCTACAACGTCGGTTTAGAAAGCTATTTATTCGGCAGTATCCTCGCCGTCCCCCGTCAGGATCTCTGGATGATGTTCGCCCTAGATCTCATCATTGGTCTGGTCATCACCCTGCTCTACAAAGAATTGCTGGCTATCTCCTTCGACCGGGTTTACGCTACCACCCGCAATCTACCCATCGATGCCCTCTATCTCTTGCTCGTCGGTTTAATTGCCCTAACCGTCGTCATGGTCATGCAGATCGTCGGTCTGATTATGGTGATCGCCCTCTTAACTATCCCTGCGGCGATCGCCGGACAATGGCGCACAGAAATTAAAGAAATGATGCTCGTGGCGAGTTTATTAGGCATCGCTTTTACCACCGCTGGACTGTGGCTCTCCTATAGCTTTAACCTCACCTCTGGCGCAACCATTATCCTCGTCTCCGGCTGTACTTATCTCCTTAGCTTAGCTGTCAAAATTTACCGCGATCAGCGAATAGTCTGATCCTGTTTTATCATGTCAAAAAAATTCACCAAAAACCAACAACAAATTCTAGGCTTACTAACTGAATTAAACGGCGAAATTAGTGCCCAAAATTTGTATTTTCAGATTAAAGAACAGGGGCTAAGAATTGGCTTAGCGACCATCTACCGCACCCTAAAAGTGCTAAAAATTGAGGGGGAAATCCAGGAGCGGGTCACCCCCGACGGTGAATCCTTCTACAGCAAGATCAACGCCGTAGACCACCATCACCACCACCTCAACTGCGTCAACTGCGGTAAAGCTTATCCCCTGGACATTTGCCCCCTCAGTCACCAAATTACGGAATGGTGTAACGCCCAAAAATTTCAGGTGTATTACCACACCCTCGAATTCTTCGGTTTATGTGTGGACTGCCAAGATCAAACCCCAGCGGCGGCATATTTGAGCGCCAAGTGATAATACTTCTGGGCATGGTCGATTAAACCAGCGGCTTGGTCGTCGCTAATTTCTTTAATTTGTTTGGCGGGTACACCAACCATCAATGACCGGGGCGCAACATCCTTGGTCACCACACAACCCGCGCCGATAATGCTACCTGCCCCCACCCGCACGCCATCGAGAATAACCGCGCCGATGCCAATCAGGGAACCCCGTTCAATGTGGGCGCTGTGAATCACGGCTTTATGTCCGACGGTTACATACTCTTCCAAAATGGTTAGTTTACCGGGATCGCCATGTAACACTGCCCCGTCCTGAATATTGCTAAATTTGCCGATCTGAATGCCTTCTAGATCGCCCCGCAGGATTGCCCCGTACCAAATACTCACCCCCTCGGCGATCGCCACATCACCGATCACCGTCGCATTCGCTGCCACAAAAGCCGCCTGACTCAGATCCGGTTTAGCGAGGGAAACATTCGACCAATCAGCATCAGGCATAGCAACACATCAACTTCAACGACAACTCATTATTATGGTACGACAGATGGCAGCAAAGCACTGGGACGATGATGGTAGCTGACAAAAACTTGCTTTTTCGCCCTAGTCGCTGCCACATATAACAAACACCTTTCTCCTTGAATAAATTGTTCACGAGTCTTTTCATCGGGACAATTTTCTAACCCTTGATGGAGAGGCATCATTGTAAAATTAAGGTTGGGAATAAAGACATAATCAAACTGTAATCCTTTCACTCGATGCATTGTTGCTAATCTCACGGCAGAGCTTTCTTGATCGGTATCCGCTTCATTACGACGAATTACTCTTGTTTTAAAACCCAATTCTTCTAAAATTATTTGATAATTCTCTAACACTTGTTTTGTTCTGAATACTACACAGGTGGAGGATAAAGATTGTCCTTGATTTTCTATCTCACTTAACGTTTTTTGTAAAAAGCCTAATTCTTCTTCTTGGGATTGAAAGCCACTAATTAACGGTTCTTCACCATGTAGTAAAGAGCGATAATCTTGCAGGGAGTCAATGCCGCCATCGAGGTCATCAATAGAATTGGCAGCTAAAATTTGTGTAGACCATTTACGGATTTCATCGGTTGTTCGGTAGTTAATTCTTAATTTACGGGAACGACCAATAATATTAATGCCACAATGACTTAATGTCACAAATTTTCCATAAATACGTTGATGGGCATCCCCCACGATAAACATATCATTGCTTTTCTCTTCTCCGGCGATCGCCCGTAATAGCCTAAAGGCAGAATCACTCATATCCTGAGCTTCATCGACAATGACAGCACGATAGGGCAATAAATCAGCCCCTTCTGTTTGAATCAGTTGAGCCACATTATGCATCGCTTCATCCGCTTCACAGGCTCTATTTTCCCGCAATAGACTTTGATATTCCTCAAATACTGTCCATATTTTTTGTTTTTGAGGGCGGCTTAAACGATGACCTCTATTTGTTCTCCTTGCTTGGAGATAATCCCGTAGAGATTGACAG
>JBIKYI010000431.1:0-3407 GCA_044355355.1 Limnothrix sp.
TGATGTTGGAATATCCGAGAAAGGGGGTTTGGACTTTGGGGTTCGTAACGGGGGCAGTGGGGAGCCAGATGCAATCTCGAGTGACGGAACCTCTGATCAGTGTATTTATCCCAACTACGCCTAATCCGACTTCAGGTTGGTACGCGATGGTGCCGGAGGATGAGGTGATTAATTTGTCAATTTCAATTGAGGATGCGTTTAAGGTTTTAATTTCTGGTGGTATTGTGAATCCTGAGGAACGGGAAATGGAACGGCGATCGCCCAGGGCTGGCATGCCCCTTAATCTCCCCCGTCGGCAGAAGTCCATGGTCGTGGAAGAACTAGGAGAAACACAAGTCGAAATGATTTCCCTAGAAGAAGAAGTGTAGATAAGAGATTACCCTTTTCTTTGGGTCAGCATTAACGTAGTATTTAGGTTTTGATTATGCCCGCCAGAAAACAGCCCCGTAGTGTTGCCCGTGAAATGACCCTGTTGAGTCTCAGCCAGGTGAAGGGTAAGGCAGAAAAACTAGAGAAAGCCGAGTTGGACGAATTGATGCTGTCGGCGGTGCGCACCCTCACCGGTGAAATCCATGAAGTACTAGAAGCAGCAGCCAGCGAAGTGACAAGGGCAGAGGAACAACTGCTCAAAAGTGAAACCCTAGCAGTTAATGTGAAAAGTGCTCGCACCATGGTGCAGGAATCTTTAGACTTAACCCGCAATGCCATTAACCGTTTGGGGCATGCGGTAGAACTACCGGAGTTTTTAAATCTCACCCGTCAGCATGAAGTGCGGAGTTATGCTCTAGATTTGATTGGGACGATCAGTCGCCGAGACAAGGAAATTCAGGGGATGATTGCGGACTCCCTTGTGGATTGGCAATATCATCGTTTACCAAGACTTGATCGGGATATCCTGCGGATTGCCGTTGCCGAAATTATGTTTTTGGAGATCCCCTATAAGGTGGCAATTAACGAGGCTGTGGAATTAGCCAAGCGCTATTCTGATGATGATGGACATCGCTTTATTAATGGTGTTCTCCGTCGCATCACTGACAAAATTCGCCATGGGCAATCGACGGCGGAATAGCAGCATGATAGGTCAGGAATTCCCCGCAATTGTTCTGTCGCGTCTTTCGGTTGGGCATCTCACCAAAACAAAATGACAGCTTGAAAATCGCAAAACAGTAAAAACAATAAAGTGCACAATAAGTGAAAAATTATTAAGGGTCTCTGGCTGGTAGAGACCTTTTTTTCGTTTTTATGGGTGCGATGACTTGGCTTCCTTTGTTTTTTGGGGATGTCCCGATTTACCGTAAAAAACTACTGGTCAAACCATGCACGGTGCAACAGCAGACAACGATAATTTGTCCGGGGGCGATCGCCAAACCCACGCCTTGGGAAGCAATCAAAGCATTAATGCCACTACCGATCGCCACACCAAGCATTAGACTAACTACCCCAATCGCGAGGGAGCGCCCGAAGCGATTTTCCTTGCGCATCAGGAGATAAACATTCGTGATCAGTACCGCCGTTAAAATGGTCGAGGCAAGACCTGCATTGAGCAATAAAGCAGCAATGGCGATCGCCCCATTAATACCCAGCGCCAAATTAATATCGCGAGGCTCCGGCGTATCCCGTATATCCGTGAGCCACCCCGGCAACTGCGAGACATTCATCCCCTTCGGTAACTCAATCGTCTTCTTCGGGACTTCCGCGAAACGAATCTGATCAGGAACCTCCAGAGTCCCCTGCTGACGTTGCCTAAGACGATCCATAATAATGGCATCATAGGCAGCCTCAAGACGCTCCACCACAGTCGTATCACCCTGGTGTTGCGCACTCAACAGTTGCTTAGCCGCCTGAATTTCCTCGAACGATGCCGATTCCGCAAGCCCAAGAGTTTCATAGGGATTTAGTTCGCTCATTATCCTCCTCCTGTGAGCATGTCGTAATGTTCATCTGTGAATTCATAGGTGAATTTAAGTATGAGTTTAACGCGATGGTGAAGATCACTTGATGATCTATTATGTCCATTTTTGGAATCCCTTTCCAACAATCCTTGGCAAGAATTAAGCATTCTGCCAAGCCATTAGCCCCCTAGCGACCTTATAGAGTCCTAAGGAAGAGTCGAAAGAAAATGTTGTCCATTCAGAATCTCGTCGTACACTAGAATTATTGGAACCTTCATATTTGTTTTTTAGCAATCTGTTATAGAGTCTATGGCTGCTGCCAAAATCCTAGTTGTCGATGATGATCCAGCGATCTGTAATTTGATTGTGCGATTCCTCAGCCAAAAAAATTACGAGATGGAATCAGCTGCAGATGGCAAATCCGCTTGGGCAACGTTTCAATCTTTTAAGCCCGATTTAGTGATTTTAGATGTCAATTTGCCGGATATCCTCGGCTATGCCCTCTGTACCCAAATGCAGGAGCACCATGATGTCTATATTCTGATGTTGACGAGCCGGACAGATGCCTCAGATAAGATTCGAGGGTTTGCCCAGGGGGCGGATGATTATCTGACGAAGCCTTTTGATATTTTGGAATTGGAATATCGGGTGAGTGCCATTTTAAGGCGGCAACGCATTACGCCAACGGTCAGTGATGATTCGGATAGCTTAGATTTTGCGAATTTGAGTATTGACCCGGTGCGGCGGCGGGTGACGGTGGGCGTGGAAGAGGTGCACCTCACGGCTCTGGAGTTTGATTTGTTGTTTTTCTTGGCGAAAAATGCGAATAAGGTTTGGCGGCGTTCTGAGTTAATTCAGGAGGTCTGGGGTTATGACTATGTGGGCGATCAACGGGTTGTGGATGTGCATATTGGTCAGATTCGCCGTAAGTTAGAGACTTCGACCCAACGTCAGGCAACGATTAAGACGGTGCGTGGGGTGGGTTATGTTTTTGATGGTAATGCTAAGGATTCTGAGTAAGTCTGGGTTCTATGGTGTGAGCTAGTGGGTGGCGATCGCCCCCAATGAGTCCCGAAGATCCTTCTGGCTGACCCCTAAGCCACAGCAATATCCAGATATCGACGCACAATGTTCGTACTTTCTTTTTAATCAATTTTTATGAGCGAAGTTTCGCAGACCGTCCAACTACCGACCTTAGAAAGTGCGATCGCCCTCTCAGGAGGCAAAGAAGAAAACCTGCAATTTCTCGCCCGACATACCGGCACAAACGTCACACTACGGGGTCAAGACCTCGTTGTCCGGGGACAGACTGACGCAGTAGAACGCTGCCTCAAGGCCATTTCCTACCTCGAACCCTACTGGCAAGTCGCCCAAAACATTACCCAACCCGATCTTTTCACCGCCTTTCATGCCATTGACACCAACCAGCGGGATGAATATCGAGAACTACAAACCCACACCCTCGCCAAAACCCGTCGGGGCGAATATATCCGCGCCAAAACCTTCCGCCAACGG
>JBIKYI010000432.1:0-3401 GCA_044355355.1 Limnothrix sp.
AACCATGTAGTTAAAAGATTCCAAATCCTGATTGAGAATTTTCAACTCCTCATTCTGGCGAGCCAGGGCTTGGCTCGTCTGCAATAACTTCAGTTGGTTATCCACCCGCACCAAGACTTCATACACATCAAAGGGCTTATTAATATAATCAACTCCCCCCACCGCAAAGGCCCTCGCCTTATCCATGACATCATTTAAGGCACTGAGAAAAATAATTGGAATTTCCGCCGTCTGGGGATCTGCTTTCAATTGAGTACAAACCTCGTAGCCATCCATTACTGGCATTTTGATATCCAGCAAAATTAAGTCTGGGGGTTCCACTTCAATGGCTTTAATCGCCTGCATCCCATTCAGCACCCGACGCACTTCATGACCTTCTTCACTGAGGATCTCAAACAGCAGCTGCAAATTTTCCGGGACATCATCGACAATTAAGATGTCGCCCTTATATTTCGAATGCAGAGGAATCATCATAGGACATCTATACTGTCAATGAGTTGGACAATGGCATCAAAATCAAGCTTTTTGAGCAAACTTTGGAGATGTTGACTCAAATCGGGGGCATCAGCTTGGATGGCTGTAATTAACTGAGATAGTTGTGACTCCCGGGCGGCGATCGCCGCGTGACGTAATTTTTTACGCCATGGGAGATCCGTTGTTTGATAGTCACGATAGATGCACTCTTGGATCGACAGAGGGGAGGCATTAGACTCGGATTCTTGCCCAGTGTTAGGTAGGGGACAGTGGTACTGCACCCTAAGATGTTTGGCTAGTAGATGGAGGATTTGACGATCCGCAAAGGGTTTAGTGAGGTAGTCATCACAACCCAGGATGTTGAGGGATTCTCGATGGGCATCGGAAAGGGTCTCCGTCAGGGCAATGATTTTAACGGTTTGGTTATGGAGATCGGTACGGATGGCACGGATCACTTCATAACCATTCATGTCGTATATTTCGAGATCGAGCCAGATGAGGTGGGGTTGCCAATTCCGCAACTGGGCGATCGCTTCCTGACCCGTTTGTACTTCCTGTACTTGAAACCCTGTCGATTTAAGCAGATAACATAATGCCATACGACTTGCTGCCTCTGCATCTACCACAAGGATGTGATATTCCGGCTGACCAGGCGCTATCATTGAAGACCGTGCATTAGACACTGCCAAATTCGGGACTTCAGGGATGCCCACCTCCACAGCAAAACAAAAACAACTCCCTCGACTTAACTCACTACTGACCTCGATGGTTCCCCCCATCAGTTCCACAAACCGTTGGGCGATCGATAGCCCCAGCCCTGTTCCCTCCGAAACCTTTTTTCCCTCATCCGTCTGCACAAAGGGATCAAACAACGCCGCCAGATCCTGCGCGGCGATGCCTACCCCCGTATCGATCACCTTACAGGACAACAAGGCTGAAGGCTTATCCTCTAAAGTCTGCGGGGCGATCGCCTCCACCGCAATTTCCAGGCGCACCTCCCCTTGGTGGGTAAACTTAAAGGCATTACTCAGGAGATTGGTTAAAACCTGCAATAATTTCCCGCGATCGCCACTCACATAGGTCGGCGCATCATAGGGAAACACCGTCAGCACAAAATCAATATTTTTCGTCTGAGCCTGGAGCTGAAAAATATCATTGAGGATGGCAACCATATTCGCCAACTCAAAATATTCCGTTTTCAGCTGAATCTGATCCGCCTCGATTTTCGACATGGTTAAAATGTCATTGAGCAAAATCAGCAGATGATTCCCCGCCCGATTAATAATGTCCAAATGCTTACCCTGATGTGGTTCCAGATTCGCTTGGCGACGCAACACCTGGGTAAAGCCGAGAATGGCATTTAGGGGCGTGCGTAACTCATGGCTCATGTTGGCGAGGAATAAACTTTTAGCGCGGTTGGCAGACTCCGCCCGTTCCGAAGCATGGCGCAACCGCGCAATCAACTCGTTCTGTTGGATGGCAACACTCAGTTGATCCCCCAGACGTTTGAGAAGATCAATTTCCCAGGGCAACCAAGCCCGCGCCCCGCTGTTTTGATAGGCACTGACTAGACCCCAGAGTTTTGCTCCAACAAAAATGGGGACGATGATATAAGCACGGATTTGGCAAGTTTCTAATAGTTCGATGTGGCAAGTGGAATAGCCGACTTGGTAGATGTCATTGACAACGGACAGTTTACGTTTGGCAAAGATGCCGCCTTTGGTGCGTTGGAGGTAGTCATCGCGCCAGACCGTACCGATATTGTTCACGACCAAGGGTTGCCAGCCTTCGGTGAGGGATTCACAGATAAATTCCCCTGTCCAATCGGGGTTAAAGCGATAGATGGTGGCGCGATCGCAATGGAGGAGCGCCAGAATTTCCTGGGTTGTCGTCTTGAGGGTGGTATGGATATCGAGGGTATTGCGGATGCGGTCAATGATCAGGGCAATAGTTTGTTCTTGGCGGGCAAGTCGTAGCTGTTGTTCGTTCTGGAGCTGGACTTGGGAGAGGGCGGCTTGTAGTTCTTGGGTTCGTGCTTGGGCTTCTTCGTAGAGCTTGGATTGTTGGAGGGCAACACCGAGTTGAATGGCGATTTTCTGGATGAATTGCACTTCCTGCGATCGCCAATTTCTAGGACTTTCACATTGGTGGATGCAATACAATCCCCAGAGTTCCTTATTGCAAAAGATCGGCACAAGCAAGTTAGCACGAATTTGAAATTGCTGGAGGATCGCGCGGTGACAATCCGTCATTTCAGCGGTCTCGATGTCATCTATTTGTAAGACATGACCGAGGGTATATTGACTTGTATAGTCTTTGGCAAAGCAGCAATCACAGACATTCACATTAAGGGTAGAAGTGAGACCTCCCCGCAGATCCTCGGCAATAAAACAGCCCAATTGATGATTGGATACCGGATCAAAACGGTAAATTGCTACACGGTCGGCTTGTAAAAATCGTCTGGTTTCCCGGACAGCAGCGGCAAAGACTGTTTTAATATCCAGGGTTTGGCGAATGGTGTCGATCACCTCAGCAAGCGCCTGTTGCTGTCGTTGTTCCTGGCGAATTTCCTGTTGCTGGAATTGGATTTGTTGGGTCAGTTGCCGCCGGATGTTTTGTTCCTGTTGCGATATTTGTTGGCTAAAGTGATCTTGTTTGAGGAAAAGTTCAATATAGATGGCGACTTGGCAGAGGTAATGAAGATCATTGGGCTGCCAATCGCGGGGAGCCTGGTTTTGGTAAACGGCGAGTAACCCCCATAATTGACCAGCGCGGTAAAGGGGGGCGATCGCATAGGCTTGGGCTTCGTAGAGTTGCAGTACCTGGAGATAACAATCGGTAAAACCAGCGGTATAGATGTTATTGCAAACACGAAAAAGCTTGATTCTTGTCTGCTTTGGGTGAGCCAGGATGGAGCGGTTGGCACT
>JBIKYI010000433.1:0-3391 GCA_044355355.1 Limnothrix sp.
TCGATTAACTGCTGCTGCATGAAAACTACGTTGAGGAACCATATGTTCGATGATTTGACCATTAATTAATTCGAGTTTTTCGTCGGGTTGTAAAATGCCCACCTCTGCCATGTGGTGATATTCAGCAACGGAAATTAAACGCGGTTTAAAGGGAGTGACGGCAGTGGTTATGGTTTGTTTTTGGGGAGATGTTTGAACCATCGTTTTCACCTGATAACGTTAACCCGATTGATGCTTTGGTTCTAGTGTAGCGATGATCTACGTCAGGCGATCGCCCCTAAATAGAACTAAATCCCCCTTAATACTTGAAGATTAGGAGGGATTTTTTATTGAGTAGTGAGATGATTATGCTGCGATGGCAGCCAATAACTTTTCACCCATCGCCTTACAGCCCAGAAGAGTCATGCCCTCGGACATAATGTCGCCAGTCCGGAACCCTTGATCGAGAACCGTTTGCACCGCTGCTTCGATCTTGCTTGCTGCTTCCGGTTGGTCGAAGGAATAGCGCAACATCATCGCCGCACTTAAGACCATCGCCAGGGGATTTGCTTTGTCCTGACCCGCAATATCCGGCGCGGAACCATGGACAGGCTCATACACACCAGGCCCATCTGCCCCCAAACTCGCGGAAGGCAACATCCCGATACTGCCCGTCAACATTGCCGCTGCATCGGAGAGAATATCGCCAAAAAGATTGCCTGTGACAATGGTGTCAAATTGCTTCGGCGCACGGATGAGTTGCATCGCGGCGTTATCAACATAGAGGTGGGACAGTTCTACGTCGGGATAGTCGTTTGCCATCAGGTTCAGGCGATCGCGCCATAATTGCGACACATCGAGCACATTCGCTTTATCCACAGAACAGAGGCGATGATTGCGTTTCTGGGCGATTTCAAAGGCAACTTTGGCGATGCGATCCACCTCGGATTGGTCATAAACCATGGTATTAAAACCGCGTTTTTCGCCCGTTTCTGTGGTGGTGATGCCCTTGGGTTTGCCGAAATAAATGCCGCCCGTTAGCTCCCGGACTACCATAATATCGACCCCTTCCACGATCTCCCGTTTCAGACTGGAAGCGTCGATCAGTTGGGGCAAAATGGTTGCGGGACGAAGATTTGCAAACAAACCAAGACCTGAGCGCAAACCGAGTAAACCTGTTTCTGGGCGCTTTTCACGGGGGAGATTGTCCCATTTGTAGCCACCGATCGCCGCGAAGAGGACGGCATCACTATTTTTGCAAGCCTCTAGGGTTTCAGCGGGTAGAGGTTCCCCAGTGGCATCAATGGCAGCGCCGCCCATGAGCGCTTCGGTGAAGTTAAATGTAAGATCAAATTCCTTGCCTATGGTTTCGAGTACATCCACCGCCACTGTAATAATCTCGGGGCCAATGCCATCGCCGGGAAGAAGTGTTATACGGTATTGCTGGGTCATGGGTTTTGCGTTAATTTCGGATTGGTCAAGATCTAGTTGGCAAACATGAAAAATTTGCAACTGTTAATGATAACGGTTTTTGGGTAGCTCTAACGGTTTTCTCTGCGGGGGCGATCGCCTATTTCAATTTTCTTAATTGAAACAATGCACAAACAATGTCCAAAAGGTACAGAATAAAATACTGATCAAAAGCGATAGATTGCAGATATTAATTAATAGTTTTATCTAAAAAATAGCTTTTACTTAACGAAGTGACACAGGATCAAGTGACAGAAAGATTGGAAGAAAAAAAACTTGATGCTAGAATAAAAAAACTCTACAAGTAAATCAATTAGTTTAAGTCTAGTGAATCGATCTAACTCTTCAAGTATTTTTTATCTTTTTGTCACTTGCTTAGTTTGTTTTTTTCTACTGTGGATTTTGCGGGGCTTCGGCATTCCACCGTTTACCATGATTCCCGGTGGCATTATTAATATTATGTTGCTGCTCACGATTCTCTCCGGTATTTTTTACGGTCTTGATTGGACAAAAAATTACTAAGCAATGAACAAATTGATCGTGGTAGGGGGCGGTGCTGCGGGTTTTTTTGGGGCGATCGCCGCCGCCCGGTGTAACCCCAAACTCAATGTCCTGTTACTCGAAGCAGGCAAAGAATTTTTAGTGAAAGTCCGCATTTCCGGCGGGGGTCGTTGCAATGTGACCCACCATTGTTTTGATCCTTTGGAATTGGTGAAAGCTTACCCCAGAGGGAGTCGAGAGTTACGGGCAGCCTTTAATCAATTTCAACCTAAGGATATGATCGCTTGGCTCAAGGTGGAGGGGGTCAAATTAAAAACCGAAGCGGATGGGCGCATGTTTCCCACGACGGACGATTCGGCGACCATTGTGAATTGTCTCCAGAACGCTGCCAACCAAGCTCGCATTCAATTGCGTACCTCTACCCCCGTCAAAACCATCGAAAAAAATGCAGCGGGAGAATTTATTATTACGACAAATCATGGTGATCAATTCATAGGCGATCGCCTCCTGATCACAACAGGCAGCAATCCCTCAGGACATCGCTTTGCCAAAAGTTTAGGGCATAAAATTATCGCTCCCCAACCCTCCCTCTTTACCTTCCAAATTAAAGATTCCCGCTTAACAGATTTAGCCGGGGTGAGTGTTCCCAATGCCACCGTCACCCTCAAAATTGACAAGAAAAAAAAGCTTGAACAATCTGGCGCATTACTCATTACCCATTGGGGCTTAAGTGGTCCCGCTGCCCTGAAATTGTCCGCTTGGGGAGCAAGAATTCTGGGTGAAAATCAATACAAAATGCCGATTATTGTCAATTGGTTACCTAGCGAAAATATTGAAACCCTCACCCAACAAATCCAAATATTTAAGACACAAAATCCCAAGAAAAAAATTATGACCTTTGCCCCAGTGGATCTCCCTAAAAGACTCTGGCAAAGTCTAGTGCAATATGCCGAAATTAAGCCCGATCAAAATTGGGCAGATCTTACTAAAAAACAGCTTAACACTTTAATTCAGGAAATTAATCAAGGGGTTTACCAAATTCAAGGCAAAGGAATTTTTAAAGAAGAATTTGTGACCTGTGGTGGCGTTTCCCTCAAGGAAATTAACTTTAAAACGATGGAAAGTCGCATCTGCCCTAATCTTTATTTTGCTGGGGAAGTGATGGACATTGATGGCGTGACGGGGGGATTTAATTTTCAGAGTGCTTGGACAACCAGTTGGATTGCCGGGAATGCCTGCGCCCAGGTTGAATAATCCAGGCTATCGGGTTATGAATGCTCAAAAAAAATTCCTCTGATCAGGCGAATGAAGAGGAATCGCCAATTCAAATTTGAAGTGCAACACCTAGGGTCTTTCTGAAGAGGGACTTATAAGGATATTCTGATGTTAAGCAAAACAATAAGAAATCCCTATGAGTTACACCCATTTTAGCATCTCAGAC
>JBIKYI010000434.1:0-3384 GCA_044355355.1 Limnothrix sp.
TAATCCCGCTCCACTTCCAGCCAAAGTTCCGTATCCGCCAAACGCACTTTATCCCCGACGGTGGGGCCATAGGTTTCAGCATAGGCGCGGCGAGACATGCGGTAACTCATGGGAAAACTCCTGATATCTGAGACTCAAATTCTCCATCCAGATTACCCCATCTCTAAACTTCTGAACCGTAACTGATACGACTTGTTAGACTTGATTCTTATTAATACTAAGGTTGAGATTACGTTTTCGGCGATCGCTCCTTGAGACGGATTTAGTCTAGTCGATCTTTTTTCAGAAGATTAAGGGCGATCACCTATCACTAGACCCTCCCGTACCTAACAGAAATTTCAAGCTTCAAGAAACAAAGCACAAAGAATATATTATTTGTTTAGTGATTTTCTAAGTACAGCAAATACAAATTTAGTATAATTTCTAACTTTGCTATTATTTCGATTCTCATCAGAAAATAATAGCAAAGATTTATAAACCAACACGTCACTTCAATCATAAAGCTGATTACAGTGAAGAAAATGATTGGAAAAAGTCATGCTTCGTTGGTTAAAACATTTTTTTCGTAATATCATTCGCAAATCTACTTATGTTCGTCAGGAACCTTTAAATAAGGTCAGCATTGTTGTTTTGATTATGATCGACATTTTCGTGCTGATCAATGTCTTTCAAGGGGTATATAGCATCTCTAATTTTCCTCTCTCCCCCAGTGAACGTTATCCTTGCTATACGAATTACCAGAATTACCACAGCAATACAGATCAGAGAAAAGACTTAATCTTAGTTGAAGAAAGACTGGGTGATTATCCACCGAAAATCTTTGAAGTAAATAAAGAGGGTCGCTTAGGTAAAGTTTCAAATTCATGCGATCGCCTGAAAGAGTTAGAGGCAAAAGTTAAAAATCCTGCAACCGTTGCTCTTGAAAATCAAGCCACTACTTTCCGAGAAAAAATCAGTCGTTTAAATACTGATATTGATACCTATACCAAGCAATATGATTCGACTCTCCTAGAAAAAATTGCAGGGCAAAATCCTAATCAATCGATTAACAAAACAACTGCCGACAAAGCAAAGGCAGATATTGCTAAAGCTCAGGCAGAAATCAAAAAGACGAATGAATTATTGCAGGCGAAAGAAACAGAGTTATTGCAACAATCCGATGTGCTTGCATATCTTAAAGAAGTAGGGAATATCTCTACCTATGAGGAGATCAAAAAAGATTACGAATCAGCAGAGTTTTGGTATCCAAACAAGCAGTTTGGCTTGCAAGCTTTATTTTTATTGCCATTGATTATCCTGGGCTATTTCTGGCATACTAACTCGGTTAATCATCGACGTGGTACGCAAGCTCTCCTCAGTTGGCATTTACTCCTAATTTTCTGTATTCCTTTATTAGTAAAAATTCTAGAATTTTTACAGTTTAGTAATCTCGTTAGTATCATTATTGATATCATCGTCGCAATCTTTGGTGGTATTGCCTTCCTCGCCAGCTATGTATTAATTTTGATCATTCCACTGGTGGGTTTTGGGCTGATTAAATTTCTACAACGGTTTATTTTTAATCCCAAAATTCAAGCGAAAGGACGCATCCAAAAAAGTCGCTGTATTCAATGTAATAGTCGTTTAAGATTAGGAGACGAGTTTTGTTCATTTTGCGGTTTTGAACAGTTTGAAGCTTGCTCAAATTGTCAAGCAAGAGCTTATAAATACACTGAATTTTGTCACAGTTGTGGTGTAAATCGAACCGTTAATTTATCGGACTCCTTGCCAGAAACGTCATGATTTATTACGATAAATCTCTACGGATGTTTGATTTTTTAGGCTAATCTTTATTTGGAGCAGGAATTGGGACTGGTATTGGAGCTTTAGTAGGACTGACGACTGTAGCTGTACTTAATGGGAAACATGATGTCAAAATTATGATTGATTCTCAAGGCAGACTAATTATTCACGTTAAGCCCAAATGATAGTCTTTTAAGTAGAAAATTTGGCGATGCTAATAATTTGCAGACGAGTAATTAAGGAGAAAAATAATAACCCCACTCAAATGTCCCATCCTCCCTTTGATGGGGACTCGCAAACAAATCGACCCACTCAAAAGCCTTTACAGAGCCATCAGGAAAATATCCCACAGGAACATCCCCTTCCCACCAATGCTGAAAACTGACCATCCCAATAGTCGGACATTTTTCCATGATTTGCGCCCCACGATTTGCCATAAATTGTGGTGAACTCATAATGCCTAAATAAAGTCGGTTAGCATCCCCAGAGAGATGAAAAACAAGCTTTTCAGTGCGATCTACAGGATAATCATAGTAATACTTTTGAACATATTCTGCATCGAGGCTGACACTAGGTTGAATAACCCCAACTGCCTCCGCATACCAAGGGATAAAATAGTTGCGTTCTGCCAAATCTTTTTCAACCGTTTGGATTGCAGCATAACAATCTGGACTAACCCGTAAAATTTCTGATTGGGCAGGCATCATAATACTGAAGCTCGTTCCCATTAACCCAAAAATTATTGCAATGTGCCGAAACCGTTGATGTACCATCACCGTCAATATCTATGCATTCTCTATAAGCATTATATTAAAAAAACAAAAATCATGTCTTTTTGATATTGTCTTAATACTAATTCATGAGCCGTAAAAGCAAATCAATTGAGCCGTGATCTCCTTCGATCAGCTTAATTATTGGAATGCAACTAAAAATTAAGAATTTGTCCAGATCCATTCATTACCAATACCATTAAAAAAATACCCATCAATTTTTCCTTACTACAGGGAAATCTTCCCATGAGCCAAAGAACTGAAGCTGACAACATCATTCGCTCCCACGTTATTTGGGCAATGGGCGGCGGGTTGATCCCCATTCCATTGGTCGATTTTGCTGCTGTCACAGCCATCCAACTGGAAATGCTCCAACAAATTGCCCAAGCCTATGGCGTTAACTATTCCCGCAGTATGGGGAAAACGTTCGTTTCCGCCCTCACTGGTACGACTCTCGCTCGTCTGGGGGCAAGTTTTCTGAAAGCGATACCTGGCATTGGTTCAGTGGTTGGCGGTGCGTCGATGGCGATTACTTCTGGAGCTTCTACCTATGCGGTGGGACAGGTGGCAATCAGTCATTTTTCTAAGGGGGGAACCCTCGATAATTTTGTCGAAGAGCAGGTCAAAGATGCCTATGATTCTGCCTTTGAGAAGGGGAAAAGTTATGTTTCAGATATTGAAAACGAAAAGGGCAATGATGCGGCTGATATTTATCAAACCGCCAATTCAAATTTGAAGTGCAACACCTAGGGTCTTTCTGAAGAGGGACTCATAAGGATATTCTGATGTTAAGTAAAACAATAAGAAATCCCTATGAGTTACACCCATTTTA
>JBIKYI010000436.1:0-3374 GCA_044355355.1 Limnothrix sp.
AACAGTTGCTGGGCTTTGGTGACCTGATTTTTTTGCCGTTCCTGTTTTTGAGCAGCACCAAGCTAGTCGGGCTGATTGGCTGGCATTGTCTGGCAACATCAGGCAAATTGAGAAAATCCAGATCAAAGCATTTTTGGCAAAAACAGCGATATAAGCCTAAAAAAAGCGCTAAATGCCAGTTAACCAATAGAACGCATTAGCCCCCAACCAAGCCAGAGAACAGAGTGAGTGCCCAAAATTTGTAAAGTCAACTTAATAAAAAAGCAAAATAGCAAATGCAGCGTTATAATCAAGGTCGATTAGGTTTTTTCAGTTAAGTTATTCTTAGATAGATTTGTTTGACTGCAGACTTCCGAATCTTTAACACCCTTCATTCTCCGATTTGGAAGAATTCATAAGTTATGTCGATTTACGTTGGAAATTTGTCTTATCAGGTTACTGAGGAAGTCTTAAAAGAGACTTTCGCTGAGTACGGTACTGTTGGTCGCGTTCAGATTCCCTCTGACCGTGAGACTGGTCGTCCCCGTGGCTTCGCATTTGTAGACATGTCTTCTGATACAGAAGAAGCTGCTGCGATTGAAGCTCTTGATGGTGCTGAGTGGATGGGTCGTGACCTTAAGGTCAACAAGGCTCAACCCCGCGAGAACAAGCCTCGTAGTGGTGGCGGCGGCGGTCGCGGTGGTTACTCTGGTTCCCGCAATAACCGCAGCTACTAAATACCGTTGGTAGCATCTGAAGTAATTTCAGGTATTTAAATTTGTTTCAATTCATTTGAGCTGATTTGAATTTAATATTTATTCAGTTAAGGATGGTGCTTATTGCGCCATCTTTTTTCGTGTTTTGTGGCGATGGGATCTGTGAATGTGTCTTAGTTAATCAGGGTTGGCTGAAATGATAGAGCAATGGGTTAAAAGTAAATGGGGTAAACAATGGATCAAATTTGGGGCGATCGCCCTGGTGGTGGTTGCCGTGGTATTTGTCCTGAAAGTTTTTGGTGTTTTTACAGCGATTCATAGCCTCTTAAATCAGGCGATCGCCTGGGTGGACAGTTTAGGGGCGATCGGCATGGTTGCCTTTATCGGCATTTACATCTTGGCATCAGTGTTGCTAATTTCCGGTGCGGCTTTAACCCTCGGAGCGGGAGCACTCTTTGGCATAGTCCAGGGTTCCATCCTCGTGTCGATCGCCTCCACCTTGGCAGCAGCCTGTGCCTTTCTCATTGGCCGTTACGGTGCAAGGGAATGGGTTGCACAAAAAATCGAGTCCCAGCCCAAATTTAAAGCCGTTGATCGGGCTGTAGCCCAAGAAGGCTGGAAAGTCGTAGGATTAGTACGTTTGTCCCCCTTGTTTCCGTTTGTCTTTCTCAATTACGCTTTCGGGATCACCAAAGTTTCCTTTCGAGATTATCTTCTAGCCTCCTGGATCGGCATGATGCCAGGTACGGTGATGTACGTCTATTTTGGGGTGGCAGGGAAGACCGCAGCAGATGCGGCAAGTGGCACAGTGGATAACACTCAAACCCTTCTCAAAACATCTTTAACGGTGGTGGGATTAATTGCAACGGTCATTGTGACGGTTCTCATTACAAAGGCAGCCCAAAAATCCTTACAAGCACAGCTCGAAGAGATAGATGATTCTGCTGTGACTGCCAGAAACCCTGAAACCTAGATTTTTAATGCCATGTAGAATTATCTTCTCTTTTAGTTTTGCTTTAGCAAATCTTTGGCGAAAATTTAGCAAAAACTTAGCAAAAAAGCGAAACCTCAGCCAAAAGATTTGTACAATACAACACGTCCAACTCAAATCAGATTCAAGCACAATGGCAAATTCTTCAGAGACAGCAGAAATGAAGTATGGGGAACGGGAAATTAATGAAGGACAACTCATTACCTTTCCCAACCCCCGTCCCGGCAGACGTTATAACATTAAAATTTCCCTGCCAGAATATACCTGTAAATGCCCTTTTTCTGGCTATCCCGACTTTGCGACCATTGATGTGAACTATGTTCCCAATGAGAAAGTTGTAGAGCTAAAAGCCATCAAACTTTATATCAACAGTTATCGCGATCGCCACATTTCCCACGAAGAAGGGGTGAACCAAATTTTAGATGATCTTATTGCCGCCTGCGATCCTCTGGAGATTACTGTTATTGGAGATTTTAAACCCCGTGGCAATGTCCATACTGTCATTGAAGTGCATCATAAAAAACTATAAAGCCCAATAAAAAAATAAAAATCCACAAAAACTATGATTCTTGCTTGGCAATTTCAATCACCTGGACCGATTATTTTCGAAGTAGGAAACTTTGCAATTAGATGGTATGGATTGCTGATTGCCTCAGCAGTTTTAATCGGGGTTAATTTATCACAATATCTGGCAAAAAAACGTGAGATTGATCCAGAACTCATTGCTGATTTTGCAATTTGGGGTGTGGTGGCGGCGATCCCCTGTGCCAGAATTTATTACGTGCTTTTTCAATGGCAAAGTTATGCGAATCGACCCGAAGATATTATTGCCATTTGGAAGGGTGGCATTGCGATTCATGGGGCAATTTTAGGAGGTGTTTTAGCGGGTTTGATTTTTTCTAAATTAAATCGTTTATCTTTTTGGCAATTGGCTGATTTAATGACTCCAGCGCTAATTCTAGGGCAAGCTATTGGACGTTGGGGAAACTTTTTTAACTCTGAGGCTTTTGGTGCTCCCACAGATGTCCCCTGGAAACTTTATATTCCCCTAGAAAACCGCCCCTATGCCGTGGCAAATTATGAGTATTTTCATCCAACCTTTTTGTATGAATCTCTTTGGAATCTGGGGACTTTAGGGATACTACTTTATTTGTTTTTTTGGGGCATCAGCAATGGCGATCGCCTCAAAGTAGGGACGATCTTTTTGGTCTACTGGATTGTCTATAGCAGTGGACGTTTGTGGATTGAGGGATTGCGAATGGACAGCCTGATGATCGGTGGGATTAAGATGGCACAACTCGTTAGTTTTACAGGTATTGCTCTGGGACTGTTTGGTTTATTTTGGCTATATATTCTGAAAAAACGTTTGCCAGATGTGGTTTCTGCTAAAAGCCTCAAGAAAAATGAAAAAACCTCAGAAACGAATCTCTGAGGCTAAAACCAGGGTGCATCTACCACTCCATATGTACCGTTGACAAAAGTATTGATCCGGATATTTTTTTCTGGTTTTGGGTTAGGCGATCGTCACAAGTATCATTTTCAAAAATTATACGTAGTGCGAATAAAGATTCGCCAATTCAAGTATGAAGTGCAACAGGTTCTGATGATGACAGCAAGAATACTTCACTCGGAGTGCGATAGTCAAGCGATTTTCTTGGTCGATTATTAATTAAATCTACCACCTTATT
>JBIKYI010000027.1:0-11910 GCA_044355355.1 Limnothrix sp.
CGCCATCAGCGGACGACTAGAATGCCAATCCCCAACCGTCACATAACCCTGATCAAAATAAGGATGATACGGCAGATCATAGGTAGTCAAATACTCATAAACATCCCGAGAAGTCCAAGTCAAAATGGGATGCACCTTATACTGCTCCCCCTGCTTTGCCACAAACCCCAAGGTCTGACGATGATTCGTTTGCCCCTTCCGCAAACCCGCTAACCAAGCCTTAGCCCCCAACTCCTTGAGCGCCCGCTGCATCGGCTCCACCTTCCGAATATAGTCATAGCGGTTGAAGGATTCCACATCGTCCTGTTCCCAAAGTTTGCCATGCAAAGCCTCCATCCTCGCGGGACTGATCGGCGACTGATAAACCTTTAAATTCAGCTTTAAGCGTTCCGTCAACTCCTCAGCGAAACGGTAAGTCACATCCGGTAGATAACCCGTATCAATCCAAACTACAGGAATATCTGGCGCTACCTGGGTCACCAAATGCAACATGACCGCCGATTGAATCCCAAAACTCGTACTTAATATCAGCCCATCCGCGAAGGTATCCACCGCCCATTGGACAATGCCCGCCGCATTTGTCTTGGTTAACTCTTGATTAACTGCTTCTAAATCCATAGCTTGCATCATATTTCCGCCCATTTGAACCTCTCTTGTCTTCACGGTCTGGCTATATTGAGATAAGGATTGTTCACAGGATTCATGCTGGGAAAGATGCAATTGAGGCATACCTTTAGGGATTGTTTAGTTAGGGGGGCAAAGGATAAAACGATGCTTGCCAAGTAAGCAGTTGTAGAATCTCCATTTTCTGATGTTGCAGTATGGCTGCGTCAAAATTGAGAGAATCTTTACACCATAATCATGTCTAAATCATCAGTTTTGCGGTGGTTTTTCAGTGAAACAATGAATGATTGCCGTAAATTTAGGTTTATTGTAATCGAGAATTTCCCGAATTCTGTTGCGGATGTGCCAACTGGGGGTGAAAGATTATGGGGTTGGATGCTTTTTTTGTTGCTGCCGTTGTCGCCATTTTTCGGTGAATTTACTTCGACGTTCTGGGGTTAGGGCTTCGATGCAGTAGGGGCAGGAGATGCCGATTTCGTAGTCTGGGGAGGTTTTGTCTTCTTGATCGATGGGGTGTCCGCAGGCAAAGCAGAGTTCGTATGCGCCTGTGGTGAGTCCATGTTTGACGGTGACGCGTTCGTCGAAAACGAAACACTCGCCCTGCCAGAGGCTTTGGTCTTCGGGAATGTCTTCGAGGTATTTGAGGATGCCGCCTTCGAGGTGGTAGACCTCTTGGAAGCCTTGGCTGAGGAGATAGGCTGTTGCTTTTTCGCAGCGAATACCTCCGGTGCAGAACATGGCAACTTTGGGGTGTTCGGTGGGGTCTAGGTTGGTAGCAACGTATTGGGGAAAGTCGCGGAAGGATTGGGTTTGGGGGTTGGTTGCGCCTTTGAAGGTGCCGATCTCGACTTCGTAGTTGTTGCGGGTGTCGATGAGGGTGACTTCGGGGTTTTGGATCAGGTCGTTCCATTGGCTGGGGGGAACGTAGGTGCCGACTTGTTGGCTGGGGTTGGCTTGGGGTTGTCCGAGGGTGACGATTTCTTTTTTGAGGCGGACTTTGAGGCGTTTGAAGGGGGCTTCGGGGGCTGTGGCGAGTTTGTGGGTGAGGTCGGCTAGGCGGCGATCGCCCTGCAAGAAATCACCCTTCAGAAAATCGAGGGTGGCTTGGATATCGTTTGGAGTTCCGGCGATGGTAGCGTTAATGCCTTCTGCGGCGAGGAGAATGGTGCCGACGATATTGTGGGCTGTGGCGAAATTCAGGAGCGGTTGTTGTCGTTCGGTGTAGTCGGGGAAGTCAAAGAATTTATAAAAGGTTACTACGACAAAATCCTTCATTGGCAACAGGGTCTTTAGCGGAACAGTTTTATTTTACCTGGGGAGGTGAGGGATAGGGCGGAAAATTCCATCGTCCATAATTGGGTTGGGGATGATATTCTCGGTAATCGTTTTGTTTTTTGGTTGTTGAGGGTTCATGGTTCTGGTTTCTGTCCAGCAACGTTTGGGTCATTTTTTGCGATCGCTGCCGTTTTCGGTGGAGGAACTGCCTGCGGATACTTGTCTGGTGGGTGGTGCGGTGCGGGATGCGTTGTTGCAGCGCCAGAGTGATTATATTGATTTTGATTTTGTTGTGCCGGATCGGGCGGTGGAGACGGCGCGAGAAATTTCCCAGCGTTATCGGGCGGGGTTTGTGGTGCTGGATGCGGAACGACACATTGCGCGGGTGGTTTTTCCCCAGGGTACTTTGGATTTTGCGCAGCAGGATGGGTGTGATCTGGAGATGGATTTGCTGCGGCGAGATTATTGTGTGAATGCGATCGCCTACCACATTCAAAATCAGGATCTCATCGACCCGTTGCAGGGGATCGAGGATCTGGATAATCGGGTATTGCGGATGGTTTCGCCGGAAAATTTGGCGGATGATCCCTTGCGTCTACTAAGGGCTTACCGTCAGGCGGCACAATTGGGCTTTTCGATTGATGGGGCAACTCGGTCAAAATTGCGGGAATTCGCGCCTTTACTGGAAAATATTGCGGCAGAACGGGTGCAACATGAGTTGAATTATCTGCTGGAACAACCGACGGGCGATCGCTGGTTGACCCTTGCCTATGAGGACGGCATTCTAAACTATTGGTTACCGGACATCACCCCAGAAAGTTTGGAGCGACTGCAAACTATTCAGGGGATTGGGCAGAGATTGGCTGCGGATTTTCCGGATTTTGGCGTAAATTTGGCTTGGCGGGATCTGGCGAAACTCATCTGCCTTGTCAGTCCAGAAGCAACCCAGGCGGAGCAGACGATTCTTAATCTCAAATATTCTCGCTACGAATTGCGAGTAGTGACCGTCGTGCTGGAAATGTTGCCCCAACTTTTGGCGATCGCCACCCAACCCATGAGCCTCCGCGCACAATACTTTTTCTTCCTCGGCATCAAAGATAATTTTCCCATTGCCGCCATCACAGCCCAAGCCTTTGGACTCGACTATAGCCACCTGTGTCCCCTCCTCCAACGGCATTTTGACCCCACAGATCCCGTTGCCCACCCCGTTCCCCTCGTCACAGGCAAAGACCTGATCGCCCAACTCAATATCCCCCCCAGTCCCCAACTCGGTCAGCTCCTCACCGAACTCCAAATCGCTCAGATCGAAGGCAAAATCCACACCAAGGATGACGCGATCCAATGGGGGCGATCGCACCTCGCCGCACAAAACTCATAAAAAAAGAGAAACAATCCCTAGAAAAAAATCCCCCAAATATTGAGGGATTAACACACAGGTAAAAATCAAAATTAAACTGGTAGATTAAACTGGCAAACCTACTTTTGGAAACGACTGCGTAGGAAAATTGCCGTCCCATTCATCACCAACAGCACAGCCATTAAAACAATAATCCCCGCCGCTGCCACCGTATGAAATTCCGGTTGAGGACGAGAAACCCAGTTGAAAATCTGGATCGGCAAAGCTGTAAAAGGTGTATGTAATCCCTGCAAGCCGAACTCCGGCAAAAACGCGATAAACGTTAACGCCCCAATCGTAATCAATGGCGCAGTTTCACCGATCGCCCGAGAAAGCGCCAAAATCGTCCCAGTTAAAATTCCCGGCAAAGCCAACGGAAAAATATGCTCACGGGTCACCTGCCACCTCGTTGCCCCCAGTGCCAAACCCGCCTGCCGTAGACTATCAGGTACAGCTCTCAAAGATTCACGGGTCGAAACAATGACAATGGGCAAAATTAAGAGACTTAAAGTCAGTCCCCCCGTCAATATACTACGTCCCCCGGTAATCGGACTCAAAATTCGAGCAAACACCTCTACGCCCAAAAGACCATAAATAATCGAGGGGACAGCAGCAAGATTATTAATATTAATTTCAATGATCTTCGTGAACATGTTATCTAGGGCAAATTCTTCAAGGAAAATGCCAGCACCTACGCCCAAGGGAAAAGACACAAAAGCAGTGATCACCATTAACCAAATCGTTCCCACTAAAGCAGATTTTAGACCAGATGCCTCTGCGCGACGGGACGGAAATTCAGAGATTAATGTCCAATCTAGACGAGGTAAACCGTCCATAAAAACATCAATCATCAACACTGCCAAAATAAAAATGCTGAAAATAACAGCAAACCAACTGGCAACAGAAAAAAGGCGATCCCAGAAATATCGTTTCCCTAATTGGGCATCAAACAGGGCATCGGTTGCCGTGTGGTTAGTGAGAAAATTTGGTTTATTCATTCGTATTTCTGTCTATAGCGACGGACAACCCAGTAGCTCAAAACGTTGAGTATCAATGTCATTAAGAATAACGTTAAGCCCACGGCATAAATGGTCTTAAAGGCTAAGCCTCCGGCGGGAGCATCCCCTAGGCTGACTTGCACAATAAAGGCGGTCATGGTGGCTACAGGGACGGTGGGATCGAGGGTCAGGGTGGGATTCTGTCCGGCGGCGATCGCCACAATCATGGTTTCACCCACCGCACGGGAAATCGCCAAAATAAACGAAGAAACAATCCCAGACAATGCCGCAGGCAGCACCACATTCACAATCGTTTCCCGCTTCGTTGCCCCCAAGCCATAGGAACCCTGACGCAAACTCTCCGGCACAGCATAGATTGCATCTTCACTTAACGATGCCACCAATGGCAAAATCGCAATGCCCAGCACCAGACCCGCACTTAAGGAATTAAACGGTGAAAGATTCGGAATAAAACTTTTCAGTAAAGGCGTAACGAATAACAACGCAAAGTAGCCATACACGACCGACGGTACGCCCGATAAAATTTCGAGGGCAGGTTTTAACCAAGTGCGTAGCTTTCTTGGGCAATATTCGCTAAGGCAAATGGCTGCTAGCAAACCTAGCGGCAAAGCCACACACAACGAAATAACAGTCGTCATCACCGTGGCACAAACCAGGACAAAAATGCCAAATTTAGGATCAAAAAAGAGGGGTGTCCATTTTGTGTCAAACAAAAAACGAGACAGAGGAACTTCCTGAAAAAATCCTAGGGCATCAATCAGCAGTGTAAAAACAATCCCAAAGGTTGTGAACACTGAGATAATGGCAAAAAAGCCAAAAAGACCGACGACAATGCGCTGTGACCATTTACTGGCGATCCGGTTAGCTTGCCAGATTTCGGCATTCGCTAACTGTGGAAAAGGACTAGTGGTCATAGAACTTTAAGGTTAAGGGTGTTTAGAACATTGGCGATCGCCACGCAAAACATGACAATAACAAAGCCAATGCTTACGATACAGCGATTTCCACCAATATTAATCAATATCAATAGAAGAACAGAAAAGGAGCAGTCGTCAACCCATCGAGAGCGCGACTGCCCCAGACATTAAGCGAAGAGCTTAGAGAACTTCGTTCAACTTCACACCCACAGTCGAACCACCCTCAAAAATAGAACCAACTTTGTTCTCAGCAACACGCTGTTGGATTTTGCCGTAAATCTCAGAAGACAAGGGAATATAACCCACTTCAGAAATGAGGCTGTCATTATCCTCCTGTAGATAGAAATCAACAAACGATTTCACCTCAGGACGCTCTAAAGCAGAAGTCCGCACATAGATGAAAATAGGACGTGCCAAGGGCTGATAGGTCGTGTCATCAACCGTTGCGACACTTGGTGCTATACAACCATCACCATTCGCCGCATCACCGTCATCAATCTCCACAGCCTTGAGAGTCTCCATGTTCTCTTCATAATAGGCAAAACCAAAGTAGCCTAATGCTCCAGGGTCATTGGCAACCCCTTGAACAACCACATTGTCATCTTCACTCGCCGTGTAGTCACCACGACTCATACCTTCCTCACCATTAATTGCATCAGTGAAGTAGTCAAACGTACCGGAATCAGTACCAGGTCCATAGAGGGTGAGAGGCTTATCCGGGAAACCCTCACGCACTTGGTTCCAATTGCTGACCTTGCCTTCGCCCTCAGGTGCCCAGATCTTGTTCAGTTCTTCTGTCGTCAAACAGGTTGCCCAATCGTTGTCATGGTTAACCACAACGGATAGTGCGTCATAGGCAATGGGAACTTCAATGTACTCAACGCCTGCCTCTTTACATTGTTCAATTTCTTCTTTTTTGATCGGACGAGATGCATTGGAAATGTCAGTTTCTCCTGTACAGAATTTTTTGAAACCACCGCCTGTACCAGATACACCGACGGTGACACGGACATCAGGATTCGCCTTTTGGAATTCTTCTGCCATGGCTTCGGTAATAGGAAATACGGTACTAGAACCATCAATTGCAACACTACCAGCAAGTTGAGAGGTGGCTGTTTCGGTTTTGTTGCCAGTTGCTGCTTCAGGGGTTTCTGTGGTTGTTTTTTCGCCACCACAGGCACTCAGCATGGCGATCAGTGCGAAGCTAGATAGTCCTAATGACCAGGTGCGAAAGCTTGTCGTTTGTTGTTTCATGGTTTCCTCTTGTGTGCAATTCAGTGTGTAATTAAAAATGAACGGAATTTTTGTCTTGAAGAATAAAAGTCTTTGACGACTTATTTATTTCAATTCTTTCGGTGATATAGCTCAATACCTGAGCTACAACTAATTTCACTGAAATTTCACTGAAAGTTTTCACTTGTTACACTCTTGATTTTGTAAATTAGGTCTAGAGTTTAGTGAAGGTTTTCAAGATGTTTATACCATAAGCTCACAGGATTAAAAACATTTTTTCCTTTGTTTTTTTTGTCTTAATTAATAAGGGCATAAATCTTAAGTTCCCATAGCTCAAAGGTTAAGATAGGGTTAATTTATATGGCGATCGCCAAACATAGATAAGGTTATCTTTGTGACAATAGTAATGTACTTTTTTATAGTCATTTACTTTGGGCGGGGAGATTTCGGGGAGAAAAAGGGGATTAAATTGTTGATAAAATATTAGTCTTGGGGACAACAAAGTAGGCGATCGCTGTCCCTGTGGTTATAGATATTTATCGTTGTCTAATTGCACAAATCTTGTGTTTTAATCATATTTTAAACCTCTCCATGGAAGTCCTGGAATATGTTCCTTTCTGGCGATCACCCCCTCAACTTGCCCTGTCCCTGTGGTAGCCAAAATAATGGCAAATTATTAGCCCAATGCTGTGAACCTTATCTCCAAGGGCAACTTTCTGCGCCTACTGCCGAGGCTTTGATGCGATCGCGTTATAGTGCCTATTGCCTCAAAAATATTGATTATTTACTTAATACCCATCACCCGACCCAGCACGAATCGAATAGCCGGAGGCAAATTGCCGCCAGTGCTAACGGTGTGACTTGGTTAGGTTTAACGATAATCTTCACTGAAGCGGGTCAACCGGAGGATCAAACGGGTGTGGTGGAATTTGTCGCCCGGTATCAGGAAGGTCGGTATATTTGCCAACTTCATGAGCGATCGCGCTTTCTAAAAGAACAAGGTAAATGGTTCTATTTGGATGGGGAAATGTTGCCGCCCTTAGAACCGAAAAAGAATGATCCTTGTTGGTGTAATAGCGGAAAAAAATTCAAACAATGCCATGGCAAGAAACGAGGATAAACGGCTGATCATGCATTCTGGATATTAATACTGGACAGGGGTAAGGCGATCGCCCATTATAACTATCACTGAGTTTAATCTTTAATCAACCAAATACATCACTCAAGGTTAATTTTAAGTTTGGCAAAAATTCAGGTGTAGGCAATAAATTTTGTTCGTTAATAATGGTGATTTTAATGCATTTTTTTAAATGTATCTTTGTTTAATTTTTTTAATCTTAAGATTACCAATAAGATTGCCAATACATTTTGTGCTGATTATTAAGTATTCTAATTTTTGATCAATTGGTTTGTCAGTAACTCTTGTAACCTTCCCTTTACAATAGGATCACAAGACAATCGGACATTACAGGAGAACACCTGCGACCATGCTACAAGAGTACCGCCAACACACCGAAGAACGCGCTCAATTAGGGATTCCGCCTCTGCCTCTCACTGCCGAGCAGACTTCAGAATTATGTGAACTTCTCAAAAATCCCCCCGAAGCTGAGAAGGCAGAACTGTTGAGTTTGTTGCGCGATCGCATTCCCCCCGGTGTGGATGAGGCTGCCTATGTGAAGGCTGGATTTTTAACGGCGATCGCCAAGAAAGAAATTGTTTGTCCGCTCATTAGTCCCCAAGGTGCGGTGGATCTATTGGGTACGATGATCGGTGGCTACAATGTGCAATCCCTCGTGAGTTTGCTCAAGTCTGCTGACCAAAATATTGCTAACTCGGCGGCGATCGCCCTCAGTAAAACCCTGCTCGTTTTCGATGCGTTTAACGATGTGCTGGAACTGTCGGAAACGAATCCCCACGCGAAACAAGTGATCGATGCTTGGGCAGAGGCGGCATGGTTTATCGGTAAGCCCAAAGTTGCGGAAAGTATTACGGTTACTGTCTTTAAAGTCCCTGGTGAAACCAACACCGATGATCTTTCCCCTGCGCCCCACGCCACCACGCGCCCCGATATTCCGCTCCACGCCCTCGCGATGTTGGAATCGAAAATGCCTGATGGTCTTGCAACCATTGCCGAACTCAAGAAAAAAGGTCATGCGATCGCCTATGTGGGTGATGTGGTCGGTACAGGTTCCTCTCGGAAGTCTGCGATTAACTCGGTGTTGTGGCATATCGGCGAAGAAATTCCCTTTGTTCCCAACAAAAAAGCGGGCGGTTACGTCCTCGGCGGTAAGATTGCACCCATCTTTTTCAACACAGCAGAAGATTCCGGCGCGTTGCCCATTGAGTGCGATGTGAATCAGTTCAATACTGGCGATGTGATCACAATTTATCCCTACGCAGGCAAGATCACCAACGAAGCAGGTGAAACCCTTTGCACCTTTGAGACGAAGCCCGAAACGATCCTTGATGAAGTGCGTGCAGGTGGTCGGATTCCGTTGCTCATTGGTCGGACGTTGACTGATAAAACCCGTGCGGCGATCGGACTTGAACCGACAACTCTATTTGTGCGTCCTTCCATGCCCGAAGATACCCACAAAGGTTTTACTTTGGCGCAAAAAATGGTGGGTAAGGCTTGCGGTTTAGAAGGCGTTCGCCCCGGTACATCCTGCGAACCAATTATGACGACGGTGGGTTCCCAAGATACCACTGGCCCCATGACCCGCGATGAATTGAAAGAGTTAGCTTGTCTCGGTTTCAACGCCGATCTGACCCTACAAACCTTCTGTCATACTGCCGCCTATCCCAAACCCGTCGATCTGAAAACCCATAAAGAT
This sequence comes from Limnothrix sp., assembly GCA_044355355.1. Taxonomy (GTDB): domain Bacteria; phylum Cyanobacteriota; class Cyanobacteriia; order Cyanobacteriales; family MRBY01; genus MRBY01. The sequence goes on from JBIKYI010000027.1 coordinate 9,299, forward strand.
CTGCCCGACTTTTTCTCGACCCGTGGCGGTGTTGCCCTCAAGCCCGGTGATGGCATTATTCACTCGTGGCTGAACCGGATGTTATTACCCGATACCGTCGGTACTGGTGGCGATTCCCATACTCGTTTTCCGCTCGGTATTTCCTTCCCCGCTGGTTCTGGCTTGGTGGCATTTGCGGCGGCTTTGGGTGCGATGCCCCTCGATATGCCGGAGTCGGTGCTCGTTAAATTTACGGGCGAATTACAGCCCGGTGCGACCCTGCGCGATATTGTGAATGCGATTCCTTGGGTGGCGATGCAACAGGGCAAACTGACCTACGGTGCAGGCGACAAAATCAATGTGTTCAACGGTCGGATTATGGAGATGGAAGGTCTGCCCGATCTGAAAGTTGAGCAAGCGTTTGAATTGACTGATGCTACTGCCGAGCGTTCCTGTTCTGGTTCGACGATTAAACTCAGTGAAGAAACTGTGGCGGAATATCTGCGATCGAATGTGGTGCTGATGAAGAACATGATCGCCCGTGGTTATTCTGATGCGAGAACCTTGTTACGACGCATTGCCAAGATGGAGGAATGGCTGGCGAATCCTTCTCTCATGTCGGCGGATCCCGATGCGGAATATGCGGATGTGATCGAGGTAAATCTCAGTGAAATTAAGGAACCCATCGTTGCGGCTCCGAATGATCCTGATAATGTCAAACTGATGTCTGAATGTGCGGGGGACAAAGTTGATGAAGTGTTTATCGGCTCCTGCATGACGAATATCGGTCACTATCGCGCCGCTGCGAAAATCCTTGAGGGTGCTGGCACGGTGAAGGGTCGTCTGTGGATTTGTCCGCCGACGCGCATGGATGAGGAACAACTGAAAAAGGAAGGTATTTACGATATTTTTGTGGCTTCTGGCGCAAGAACAGAAATGCCCGGTTGTTCTCTTTGTATGGGTAATCAAGCCCGTGTGGAAGATAATGCGACGGTGTTCTCGACTTCAACTCGCAACTTCAATAACCGGATGGGTAAGGGTGCGCAAGTGTACCTTGGTTCTGCGGAATTGGCGGCGGTTTGTGCGCTTCTCGGTAAGATTCCAACAAAAGAGGAGTACATGGCGATCGTGGCGGAAAAGGTTGCGCCGTTTGAGGGTGATCTGTACCGTTATCTCAACTTTGATCAAATTGCAGGGTTTGAAGATGAAGGTCGGGTAATTGCTCTCGAAGATATGCCGAAGATTGAAGATCTCCTCGGTATGGCGATCGGTGCGAAATAGACAAATCTGATTCTATAATGAGGGTAGGTCAAAACTGACTTACCCTTCTTACTTTAACTAAAAATTAATTTTTTATAAAAAAAATATAATGACTGATTTACAAATTCCAGCATTTAAAATAGTTCAAAACGAGACTGAGATGCTCATTTTTTGCTGTCCAAATAAAATAATCTATGAGCAATTTGATGTTTCAAGAAGAATTGATGACAAAATTTTGGGCTATCAGAGATCTTTTTCTAATACAAAAATTAAGCAGATTAAGAACTATATACTTAATGAAAGTGGAGTTATACCTAATTCTGTGCTTGTAAATCTTGATGGCGAATCTTATTCTTATTCAGATAAGGAACATCTTCTGACTCTGAAAGGATCTCGAAAATCATTGGGTCTTATTATTGATGGACAACATAGGCTGAAAGGTTGTTATGAGGCAAATCCAGAATTTGAAGTCGTAGTCGTAGCCGTATTAGGTTTATTAGTAAAAGAACAAGCTAGACTTTTTATAACTATCAATAAAACTCAAACAGGTGTGCCAGCTTCGTTATATTTAGATTTAATGGATCTATTAGAAGGAGATATTGAAGATTTTGATGGAGAGGAAATCAGTACAGAAAGACGAGCGACCGAGATTGCTATCAGATTGAATGAGGATCCTAATAGTCCCTTATATGAATTAATTAGAAGAACTGGAGAGTCAGGATTAGGTATTTCATTAAATGAATTTGTTCGTCAAATCAAAGATTATGTGGCTCCAGGAAAGGGAAAGTTAGCGGGTTTTGGTTTTGAACAACAATATAAAATTTTTGGGATTTATTTTCGTGCTATCAAAGCAGTTTTCATAGAACAGTGGGAAGATAAAAACTCATATATACTGAAAACTGTTGGTTTTGGGGGATTAATGCAGGCATTCTATGAAATTTTCAATATTGTTCTTCAACAACATCAAAAATTTGATACCGATAATTTAATTCAAACTCTCAAATTTATTGAAGATTTCAAGTTTGACAAGGCTACATTACCAAGTGGTGGTGGTGTGAATGCTCAAAAAGCAGCAGGAGATCTTATTGTCAGGTCATTAAAAAAGAAAAAGAGAATTTCGGATAATCTGGTTGGCATGATTGGAGAATAGCTATTGTGCCATTAACACTTGAAGATGTTGCTATCGCATTTCAACACTGTAATGGAAATGCTAGCTCATCATTAAAAGAATACTTAAAAAGTTTAGATACGCCAATTCAAGTATGAAGTGCAACAGGTTCTGATGATGACAGCAAGAATACTTCACTCGGAGTGCGATAGTCAAGCGATTTTCTTGGTCGATTATTAATTAAATCTACCACCTTATTCAACTC